>NZ_PYIA01000052.1:0-1025 GCF_013265645.1 Sphingopyxis sp. BSNA05
TTAACCTCGCTGACCGCGACACGCCCGCCGGGCTGATCGCAGGTCATACGCGCCAGCTTTACGTAGACTTTTTCGCTTGAGAGATCGCCGCGCGCCGCGCCGTTCACAATGCATCCAGTGATATTGGTGGTGAGCAACTTGCCGTTCTTGACCACCGAACGCGCAGGGCCAGTGATGCGCAATACCACTGGAAGCGGATCGCTCTGACTGGCAACGCCAACCGAGGCATCAACGCCGACGATTACTTTTGCCGGTGCATAGCTATTGGGAGGCAAATATTCCGGACTGTCTTCAACCAGCAGCGGTGATGTTTCCGATGTACGCTTCTTGGAAGGTTTTGATTCTTGATCGGTGCTTCCGAAATTGAGAATTTTAACTGCGCCAGATGGAGAGCCGCCGGGCATGATTTCTGTACCATCGGGTGATCCAAGCGATGCCGACTGGCGGTTAAAATCCCCGCCTTGCGGACCATAGGCTGGTGGAATTATCGGCGGCGGTGTTGCGGCCTGTTCTTCCAGCTGCGATTTGAGTCCGGCGTTTTCCGCTGAAATCGCATCGATGGCCGCTTGCCCGTTGGTGCGCATCTCGCTGTTTTCAAGCCGAAGAACTTCGATTTGTTCTTCGATTTTATCAGTTGGGAGCTGTGCTTCTTTAAGTGCCTTTTGATCCTGGGTGAGTTTATTAAGCCGGTTTTCATAAGCCGCGACAAACTCGCGCTGGGAGAGATTGCGGTTGACCAGACTGCCAGCGTCAATGGTCACTATGCCGCTTTCGTCTTCGGCTATATCATCGCCGTCACCGGCAAAAAGAAACCAACCGCCAGCGATCAGTGCGAGACTGCCAACACCGGCCAGCAACATATTTTGGCGCCGCGCGATCTGCTTGTTGAGACCGGCGCGGGCATGGCCCTGCTCTGCTTCTTTATCCGGTGCCCTAGTTGCCGTTTTGACCTCGCTCATTGGTCGGTCCCCCGGGTCGCGGTGACAACAAAGGCAGATGTGCTTGTTCCGGCTCCCAGTGTGTTT
>NZ_PYIA01000053.1:0-15096 GCF_013265645.1 Sphingopyxis sp. BSNA05
CTGCGCACCGAGATACTGGAGCTGGGCGGGGAAGATCAGCTCTCCGCGCTGGCCGCCCGGCTGGCCGAGCACGAGCGGGTCCGCAAGGCCGATATGGGATCGATCAATCTCAACCAGGCGGTGATCCCGACAATCTTCCGGGTCGGGGAGAACCGCCTGTCGCTTTTCTCCGTCATCGCCCAGTTCGGATCGGTACAGGATATCAAGGCGGGCGAGACACGGATCGAACTGATGTTCCCGATGGATGCGGAGACGGTTCAGTTTTTCGAAAGATAGCGGTTGGCATGGTCCGCCCTCGATCGATAGGGTGCGGAAAGGGAGAATTTTATGCGAGCGATGAAATGGGTTTTGCTGCTGGGACTGTCGGGCCTTGCGGCCTGCGCACCGGTGGCTTCGGACGACAGCGCCGGCGGGTCCGGCGCTCGGGCGGCTGCCGCCGAGCAGGCCGCTGGCGATAGCGCAGCGCTTGCCGCCGCGCAGAAACAATTTCTCTCCTGGTTTGCCAATGTCGAACCGTTCCGGGTGATCGGCGATGCGGATCAGGGCGTCTATTTTGTCGGTACCGAGGGGCTGGGCATGTATTTCATCCCAACCGAGGAAGGCCATATCGTGATCGATGGCGGCATGCCGGGGCAGGGCGCCTATATTGCCGAGGCTATAAAGACGCTGGGCTATGATCCGGCCGATGTGAAAATCCTGCTCAACAGCCACGCCCATCTTGACCATAGCGGCGGTCTGGCCGAACTGAAGCAGCTGACCGGCGCGAGATTGCTGGCCAGCGAAGGCGACCGGTCGGCGCTGGAAGGCGGCTTCTATCTCGGCTCGGAGGACGATGCCTCGATGGGCGCGCCGCCGGTCAAGGTCGACCAGATCATCGCCGATGGCGAAGTCGTGAAGCTTGGCGAGGTCGCGCTCACCGCGCATCTGACGCCGGGCCACACCCGTGGGTGCACCTCATGGACGATGGATGTCGAACAGGGCGGCAAGAGCTACAAGACGCTGTTCTTCTGCTCCGCCTCGGTCGCCGCCAACCGGCTGGTGGGACCGCCCCAATATGAGGGCATCGTCGAGGATTATCGCAAGACGTTCGCGCTGACCAGGGACTGGAAACCCGACGTCTTTCTGTCCAACCATCCGCAATTTTTCGGCATGGCGGCCAAGCAGGAGAAGCTCGCGGCCGGAGATCCTCTGGCCTTCGTCGATGACAGCGAATTTCCCGCCTTCATCGCGAAAATGGAACAGGCGTTCGAAGCGGCGCTGGAAAAGCAGACGCTGAAATATAATGCGATCATGAGCGATTGAGGGAATAGACATGGCACAGGCAAAACAGCTGATCGAGACATTCTGGGAGCTTCAGAATGACAATGATTATAGCAAGCTGATCCCCCTGTTCGCCGATGATGCGGTGTTCGAAGACCCCGCGATCGGGCGGGTGGAAGGGATAGAAGCCATTTCCGCGCTGTTGCACCGGCTGACCAAGGAGCTGGCCGACAAGAAGATGCATTTTGAAGTGCTGGAAATTGCCGGCGACGAACATGTCGCCTGGTCGCGCTGGCTGTGGAAGCGCCCCGATGGCGATATCGAGGGCGTCGGCCTGTACAGGGTCGCCGATGGCAAGCTCACCTCCTACCGCGACTGTTACGCGGTGCCGGAGAGCTGATCAGCCTTCGTCGATCCACTCGCTGCGCAACGGCTTGGCGGCGAGCGCCATCAGCACGGCGGCAATCACATAGAAGGTCAGCGAGTAGAGCATCGAGTAGCGCAAGCCTTCCTCGCCGTAGTTCGGCATCAGCGCGTCGGACAGGGCGCCGAGGAAGAAGATCCCGCCGCCGATACCGATCAGATTGTTGATCAGCAGGAACAGCGCCGAAGCCGTCGCGCGCGCGTCGGCCGGAACCAGATGCTGGACCGCCGAGAGGACGGGGCCAAGCCAGAAATAGGCCAACGCCTGCGGGATCAGGAACAGGATGAAGGCGACGGTCGCCGAACCGCTCATGATTCCAGCGGCAAACAACGGCACTGCGAGCAGGAAGGCCGCTGCCGGTACCAGCCCATAAGCGGCCTTGTCCTTCCGCCCCAGCCAGTCACCGATCATGCCGCCGCCGAGCACACCGGCGACCCCGCCGATCAGCAGGATTGCGCCGAAGAACAGCGAGGTGTCGATCAGGCTGAGGCCAAAGCTGCGCTGCAGCAGGCTGGGCAGCCAGAAGGCGATGCCATAGCCGAGCATCGAACTGGAGGCCGCACCAAAGGCGAAGAACCAGAAGGCCTTCTTCTTTGCCAGCAGAACCACGGTCCCCTTGAAACTATAAGGCGCGACCGTCTGGTTGGCCGGTGCCGGAACCTTGACCTTGTCGCGCACAAAATATTTGAAGAACGGTGCGATCAAGACGCCCGCCAGCCCGACGACAAAAAAGGCTAGTCGCCAGTCTACGGTCGCCGCGATATAGCCGCCCGCGATCACCCCGGTGGCTGAGCCCAATGGAATGCCGAGCGAATAGATGGCCAGCGCCCGGGCCCGTTTCTCGCTCGGGAAATGGTCGGAGATCAGCGCGTAGGAAGGGGCCACGCCGCCCGCTTCGCCAATGCCGACGCCCAGCCGGGTCAGGAAGATCGACCAGAAACCCTGCGCCAGTCCGGTCAGCGCGGTAAAGCCGCTCCAGATTGCGAGCGAGATGGTGATCACCCAGCTGCGGCTGGTCTTGTCCGCCACCCATGCCAGCGGCACGGCCAGCGTCGAATAGAGCAGGGCAAAGGCAATGCCGCCGAGCAGCCCCATCTGGGTATCGCTCAACCCCAGATCGGCCTGGATCGGCCCGGCGAGGATCGCCAATATCTGGCGGTCGACGAAATTGAAAATATAGACCAGCAGCAACATGCCGAGCGCGATATTGGGAGAGGTTGTCCGGCTTTTCATGCTCTGCTGCCCTGCTGTTTACTGTCCAAATTCGGCGTAGAAGCGGTCGATCGCTGCCAGCGCAGCCGGCTCGTCCAGCATCGGGGTGTGACCGCGATTTTCGATATCCACGGCGCTGAAATGATCCGGATGCCGGCGTTCCATCTCGGTGACGGTAGCGGGGGAAAGTATGTCTGACAACGCGCCCCGGATGACCAGCACGGGCAGGGCGGACAGCGTGTCCCAAATGGGCCAGAGGTCCGGCGGAATGACGGTCTGCTCGCTGCCCGACAGACCATCGGAGATCGCCGGATCGTAGGCAAAGCGGATTTTGCCTTCCAAAGTCTCCTCGCAGGTGTGCCGCGCAAAGGCCATCCAGTCCTGCGCGCCATAGCCGATCATATTGTCGCTCTGGACCGCCTGACAATGATCGGCGGCTTGCTGCCAGCTGTCGAAAACTGCGGGTTGGCCGACATAGGTCTGGATCCGGGCGAGGCCGCTTGCTTCCACCGCCGGTCCGATATCGTTCAATATCAGGCTGCTGAAACGGTCAGGGGTCCTGGCCGCCATCATCATCGCCATCAGCCCGCCCATCGACGTGCCGATCATGCCCATGGTGCCGAGCGTCAGCCCGTCCACCAGCGCGAACATGTCCTCGACATAGACGGCGGGCGTGTAATTTCCCCGATCGGGATCATAGTCCGACCGTCCCCGACCGCGCTGGTCGGGGACAATCAGTTTATATTTGCCGGCCAGACGCCCGGCCAGCGCCTCGAAATCACCACTGTTACGGGTCAGGCCGTGCATCAGCAGCAGCGGCGGACCGTCCCCGTCATAGATGCGGGCATAGAGGTTCAACCGGTCGTCTGCGCTCCGGTAGCTATGGTCGGCATATGTCATCGGATCTGCCTGGGCGCTGGTCAGAATTTCACCCCGGCTGTGATAAAGACCTGACGCGGGTTGCCGTAAAAGGCAGTCAGCGTGCCCTCGGGGCCGAGCGTGCCAATCGGCTGCCCGTTGGCACCGGTCACGATCTCGCCGGTAACCGGATCGGCTGCGACAAAGGTATAGCCGGATGTCTTGTAGCGCTTGTTGGTCAGGTTCTTGCCGTGCAGTCCGATGCTCCAGCGCTTGTCGGGCGCGTTATAGACGAGATTGGCATCAAGCAGCGCAAAGCCCTTCTGGTCTATATAGGGATTGGCAATTTCGAACTGGTTGGTCTTGCTGCGATAGGACAGGGTGGTGCCGAAATAGATATCCCCGTCTCCCGCTGGCGTCGAATAGGACAATGTGCCGCTGGCGGTCCATTCCGGCGTGTTCTGGACCGAACGGAATTCCGCAACATCGGTGGGAACGCCGCCAATGTCGGTGATATATTCGTCATATTCGGCATCAATATAGCCCAGCGCGCCAGCAAACATCACGCGATCACCACCGGTCATCAGATCCTCGCCGAGCCGGGCGGACATTTCCAGTTCAATGCCTTTGAGCGTTGCCTTGCCGGCATTGTTGATCACACCGCAGAAAGAGGCGAAGCCGCCGATATTGCAGGCCACCGAGCCGGGAATCTGCACATCGGTATAATCCGTGTAGAAACCGGCAAGCGCAATGTTGAGCGCACCGTCGAGCAGGCTGCCCTTGTAGCCGACTTCATAGCTGTCGACCGATTCCGGCGCAAAGCTGAGGAAGGCCGCGATTTCGGCGTCGCTCGGGATGCCGTTGGCATTGGTTGTCGGTGCATTGACTCCGGCACCGCGCGGATCAAATCCGCCGCCCTTGAAGCCTTGCGAAAAGCTCGCGTAGATATTGTGATCCGGTGTCGGCTTGAAGCTCAGCGAGGCGCGCGGCGTGAATTTCTTGTAACTTTCGCTACCTTCGAAATCGGTGCCGGGTGCGCCAAAGGGAATTCCGGCCCCGCCAAAGGTTGGCGACCCGCCGCCAAGATAATTTTGCCGCAAGATATTAGCTGACCGTTCGTCCCATGTGTAGCGACCGCCCAGAGACAGGCTCAGTTGCTCGGTAAAATCATAGGTGAAATCGGCGAAAACCGCGTAGGTTTCGGTGTCGACATTGGCCTGGGTAAAACCGGTCAGACCGGCAAAGGTCGTGAACAGCCGCACATCAAACAATGTATCGGCCTTGGCATCGAGATAGTAAAAGCCGACCAGACCGTTGAGCTTGTCGCCTTCATAGAGCAGCTGGAATTCCTGACTGATTTGTTCGTTGCGGTAAAATCCGGGAACGTCGAGGTCGACCGCCGGAAGTGCGTCGAAATCGATTGGCGTGGCCGTGTCATCCTTGCGCCATGCGCTGATCGACCGCAGGGTCACGGTATCGCTGAGATTGGCCGTGATATTCATCGACAGGCCATAAGCCTCGATATCCTGGACCGGATCGTTGAGACCGCCGCGCGTGTCGAAGACATCGTCCAGGACCGGCGCTCCCGATACGGCTCCCGGGATCAGGCGGTGGCCGCCGCGCGGATTGCTCTTGTCCTTGGTATAGTCACCGGAAATCCGCACGAGCACGGGCTCGCCATAGCCACCCACTTCCAGAGTGCCGCGACCGGCCCAGATATCCTTGTTATAATTTTCCAGACCATTGGTCAGATTGTCGCCGAAACCGCCGCGCGACAGTCGCGCACCGGAGGCGCCGATGCGCACGAGGTCACCGATCGGCATGCTGGCGGTGACCACGGCTTCGGCCTGGTCATAAGTGCCATAGCTGACCCGCGCCTTGAACGACGGGTCTTGGGGCAGGCGCTTGGTTACATATTTGACGGCGCCGCCGATGGTATTGCGCCCATAGAGCGTGCCCTGTGGTCCTCGCAAGACCTCGATCCGCTCGACATCATAAATATCCAGCACAGCGGCTTGCGGCCGGTTGAGATAGACATCGTCGAGATAGATGCCGACACCCTGTTCGAAGCCGGAAACCGGATCCTGTTGACCGATGCCGCGAATGAAGGCGGAGAGGGTGGAGTTGGTGCCGCGCGAAGCTTCCAGCGTCGTGTTGGGCGTCGTCAAACCGATATCGGTAATGTCGACCGCCCCCTGCTGTTCAAGCTTCTCGGCGGAATAAGCGGTAATCGCGATCGGAACATCAACCAGCCGTTCGTCTCGGCGGCGGGCGGAGACGATGATGACATTGTCATCGGCGCCCTGTTCGGCCGATTCGGATGCCTGCGCGTGAACTGCGCCGGGAGCGACAAGGCCGCCCGCAAGACCGGTGACAATTGCTGCATAGCTAACGGTTTGATGAAATTTCATGAAAGCATCCTCCTTGAATATCTGCCTGGCATTTCCAGGTCGTTGGCCGCTCTATATTGAAAGTTGAACCATTATTCAACTTAGAAATTTGCTTATCCGGTAAAATGCGGTTAGCCGTGACATTATGGCCACTGAATATAGCGAACATACTGAGTCCAAAGACAAACAGCCGCGTACCGCGCGCGGGCTGAAGACCAAGCGCAAATTGCTCGACGCGGCGGCGCTGGAATTTGGCGAAAAGGGGTTCCACGAAGCCTCGATCACCGGGATTACCCAGCGGGCAGGCACCGCGCTCGGCAGCTTCTACACCTATTTCGATTCGAAGGACGAGCTGTTCAGCGCCCTGGTCAGGGATATGAGCGCGCGGGTGAAGAGCCATGCGGCGGGCGCGATGACCGAATGGCAGGACGCGCTGGAGCGGGAGAAGCAGGCGCTAGAGGCCTTCATGACCTTCGCGCGCGAGCATAAGGAAATCTACCGGATCATCGACGAAGCCGAATTTGTCGATCCGGCGAGCTACCGGTCACATTATGAAGAAACGGCAATGCGTATCTACGAACGGCTGCAGGAGGGCACCGCCGCCGGCGATTTTCGCGGCGGACTGGAGGAGGCCCATGCGTGGGCGATCATGGGGATGAACGTTTTCCTGGGCATGCGCTACGGGATCTGGTCGGAAGAAAAGTCACCCGGACAGATAGCCGAACTCGCCAACGGCATATTGGCGAAGGGCATCGCGAAGAAGGGCTAACCGTTGGCGGCGCGATAGCCGCACCGGCGAGGCGCTGAGCGCCGCCGGTGCGTTGCCGTTCCATTCGGCCTATTTCGCCATCCAGGCTTCAAGATTCTCGTGGAAATAGCGGACCCGCCGTTCCTGCCAGGCGAGATAGTCACGCTCGTAGCCGCGCGAGCGCAGACCGCGCTGCTGGACTTCCCAGACCTCGACATCCTGATCGATGCCCGGGCCCATCGAGACGTCCTCGACCGTGCCCTGGATGTGCGGTGCCGGCACGGAGGTGTCGACCCACTCGGCCATGCTCTGCGAATAATAGCGGTCGGTGCCTTCGGGGAAGAGCGTCATATACCACATGTCGAAATAGCATTTCTGCGGATCGCTCTCGTGCGGCCGGGCGCGCAGCCAGATATTGCCGTCCGGCTTCAGGCTGAAGGACAGGTTCGGGAAGATCGTGTAATGCCAGTGATCGGTCAGCTGCGAGTCCTGATAGGCGGAGAAGTCAAAGCCTTTCTCCGCGCCCAGTTCGCGCTTGGCCTTCTGTAACGCCAGCCGGATCTCGCCGGTCTTGCCCTGCCGGTAATCATCGGGATTGAGGCCCCAGAATTCCAGTTCCTCGGCCAGTTGCTCCAATGTTTCCTTTTCGCCGCCGCGCAGATTCTTGGTCGGTCCGGCGCCGGGCATGATCATATGCGCATGACCTTCCGGATAGAGATCGAATTTGCAGTGATGGTGGGAATATTCCATCACGAACTTCGTCTGCGGATGGACGAAGGGCACGTGATAGCTTTCGTTGAAATTGTCCTGGATCAGCTTCCAGTTGAAATTGCCCTCGACGGTGACCCAGTGGGTCCGCTTCATCTTGTCCATCGGATAGGTTTCGATCTGCTCGGCAATCGGTCCGAGATATTCGCGCAGGCCAACGGCATTCTCGTCCATGTTGATCCAGATGAATCCGGCCCAGACCGTGCACTGCACAGGCTTGAGATTGAGCTTGCCGCAGGGAGAGCCCTGCAGGAAGTCGGCTTCGTCGGGCACCGCTTTCAGATTGCCGGTAAATTCATAGGCCCAGCCATGATAGGGGCAGGTCAGTCTCTTGCCCCGGGCATTGCCCTGTTCGCCGGTCACCAGCGGCATGCCGCGGTGCTGGCAGACATTGTAAAAGGCCCGGGTCTCGCCATCCTCGCCGAGGATGCAAACAATGGTTTCCGGCCCGAAATCGGCGGTGATCCAGTCCCCGGCCTTTTGCAGCTGGTCGGCGACACCGGCAATCTGCCAGGTCTTGGTCCAGATCGTGTCCCATTCCTTGTCGGCCCATTCCTGCGAATAATAGCGGTCAGGCGTAATCGGCGTGTTGCGGAACTCGGGATCGCGCAATTTTTCGGTCGCGGCCTTCAGCGAGGCGGCGGAGCGGTCTGCAGTGACGACATCGGACATGGTGCTATCTCCTAAAATATTCCTGTTCTGGACTTATAATATCATATGCGGGCTATCGGGCGAAATGGGCGTAGGACGGATCCTCCTCGCCGCGGACGCCGAAACTGTAATCGGGCATGTTGGCGCGGTCCCAGATATCGGTCGAAGGGCTGATGCTGCTCCAGTCGTAGACCGCGCCGCGATGGGCCATGCGCCATTCACCGTCCCGCCGTTCGAAACGGTCGAGATAGCGGCCGGCGGCAATCATGAAATTGTCGCTGCCATCCTCGGCCGGGATCGCGTGATGGGCGATGAAATAGCTTTCGCCATAAGCGGTGTCACCGTCCAGCTTGATCAGGACATTGCCGATCATATGCTGGGTGCGGTGCATGCCCGACAGGACCTCCATCACCCAGGGGGTGAAATCTTTCGCGCTGCCCTTGTAGCTGCCGTGATCATCTGTCGCATCGGGATGGAACAGCTCGTCGACGAGCCCGGCGTCGCAGCGGTCGATCGCCCGCGCCATGCGATGCACCAGCTCGGTGCAGTCCTGCTTGTCGAGCATGTCGGAGATGCGCTGCTCGCGCGAGGGCGCTGCTCGCGTTTCGGCTGAAGTCATGTTCCAGTCTCCTCTTTTAACGGCATGGCGACCCGCAAGGACCGCCATGCCTTTGTCCGCGTGCCGTTTAGAAGCGTATCGTGCCCTGCAGGGTCACCGTCCGCGGGAAGGCGCCATAGCCGATATTGTCGCCCGGTATCGCCGCCGCGGTTCCGGTTCCCGAGCCGGTGGAAGGCGCTGTGCCACCGCCGGTGAAGTAGAATTTGTTGGTCAGATTCTTGCCGATCAGGGCCAGTTGCCAGCGGTCGTCCGCCGCGCCGATCCGGATACCTGCATCCAGTATGGCGTAAGAGGACTGGGTGGTGCCCGGATCACCGAAACTCGACGCGATATAGGAGTCGCTATAGCGCATATCGACATTGGTGCCGAATTTCAGATCGGACGACACTTCGGTCTCGTAGGAGACACCGATGGTGCCGGTCCAGTCCGGCGCCGCCGATGTGGGCGAGCCGCTGAGGTCCTGCGATGGCACGCCGCCGACCACCAGCGAGCAACCCGCAGCGATCGACTGGCCACCATAGCAAGGCGCAATGAAGTCCTCGTAGCGCGCCTCATTATAGTTCAGATTGCCGCGCAGACGGAGGCCAGGTATTGAATAGGGCGCATATTCCAGCTCCAGCTCGACACCCTCGCTGCGCGCGCTGCCTGCGTTGTAGGTGATATAGGCGAAGATCGCGCTGTTGAAGAAATCGACCTGCAGATCGGTATATTTATAATTATAATAGGTCAGATTGGCCTGCAGCTGATTGTCGGCCAGATTGGACTTGATGCCGACTTCATAACCCTTACCCTTTTCCGGGTTGAAGGTCAGATCGCCTTCCGGATCGGGAGACAGGGCCGAGTTGATCGCGCTGTTCGAGAAACCACCCGATTTGTAGGCGACGCGATAGGCGCCGTAGAGCATGATATCGTCGCTCGGCTTCCACCGCAGGGTGAAGTCGGGGGACCAGTCGTTGAACGTCTGGTCGCCGTAGATTGTGCCGTTCACCGCAGCGCTCTCGGGCAGGAACAATCCCTGCAGACCGGTGTTGACATAAGGCTGGGTGAAGCTGCTTTCCTTGGTCTCGTGAATATAGCGGACGCCGCCCGTGGCCTCCAGCGTCGGCGTGATCTGCCACATCACCTGACCATAAGCCGACAGGGTCTCGCCCTCGGTCTCCGACTCCTTGGAATAGGCGATATAGCGGTTCTGCGCCGAAGCGGTCGAATCTTCGAGATTGGCGAACATCACCGCCTGATAGAAATTCCGCTTGGTGCTTTGATACAGACCGCCGATCATCAGATTTACCGGTGCGTCAAAATCGGTGAGCGCCCGCAATTCCTGGCTGAACGCATTATAGCTGGCATTTTCCGTTGCCCAGACGCCGGCGCTCAGAAAGTCGCAGTCGCAGGCGAATTTGTTGTTGTTCCAGTTGTAATTGGTGATCGAGCTGATCGTCACATTGTCGAGCGCATATTCCAGCGATCCGGTCGCTGCCCAGCTCTTATATTTATTGTAGAGCGCGCCGTCATCGCGGGCGAAGGGATAGTCCTGCGCAATATCGAGGGGAAAATCATTCTGGTGGGTGACGAAGCCGCCGTCGCAGGGATAATTGGGGGCATTGGTGGTCTGGCCGGTGACGCAATTGGTCGCCACATAGTTCCAGCCATTGCCGACCGTGCGATTATAGCTGCCGGAGACCTTGAGCTTTGCGGTCAGGCGGTCGTCCGGTTCATATTTCAATGTCACCCGCCCGATCAGCTCGCGCTCCTGCGGTGCTTCCGTTGCCGCTGGTGCAGCCGTGTGCGGGTTGGTGTCGCCGGTGGCAACATCCAGCGTCGGATAGTCGATGGTCTGCTGCCGGTTGGTATAATAGCCACCCCACATGCGCGAACCGCGGACGGCCACCCGCACGCCCAGAGTGTCGGTCAGCGGTTCCGAGATGATCGCTTCGGCAAAGGCGCGTTCGGCGGCAAATTCATAACCGACACGGCCGATATATTCCGGATCGAGTCCCGGATCGGCAGTGGTCAGCGAAATCACCCCGGCGGTCGCGTTCTTGCCGAAGAAGAGCGATTGCGGGCCTTTCAGCACTTCGACCCGGGCGAGATCGAAAAAGCCCTCGTTGATGATCCGGCCCTGGCCATAATAGACGCTGTCGACGACGATCGCGACCGACTGTTCGATCCCGATCGAGGTGGCCGACGAACCGATCCCGCGCAGGGTCAGCTGCGCGCCGGCGCCATTGGATGCGCGGGCGATGGTAAAATTGGGAGTCGCTGCAGCGATTTTCTCCAGGCTGCTCAGATCACGTTGCTGGATTTCCTCGGCGGTGATCGCCTGCACCGACACCGGGATCGACTGCACCGTTTCCTCGCGCCGACGGGCGGTCACGACGATCGCCTGCAATCCGCCGGACTGTTCGCGGATGTCCGCTTCGGGCGACTCGGGCGAGTCGACGGCGGCCTGACTCAATATTGACGGGGCCAGGCTGTAGCCCGGCGCATCGGCCTGTGCATAAGCGGCTGTCGGCGCGGCCAGCATGGCGGCCACAATGGATGTTCCGTAAAGTAAATCTGTACGCAAAGCGGTCTTCGCCATTCCGTTATCCCTCCTAATTTTCCAGTGCGCTTTTGCGCTTTTCGGAAAGGTATCGGACTGTAAATATTTTGCGCCTAGCAAAAATGCCCTAACAAAATAAAGAGCCTATAAGCCGGACAAAAGACCGCCGCGGTTACTTGCTCGAATAGATGAGCACTATTATTGTTGATAGGGGCGGTACTGGAGAATTCGAAGTGGAATGCCGAGGCTTCCGGCCGTCGCGAGGACAGGTCGAGCGGCTGGCACAAGTTGTCGCTTGTTTGTCAGACGGAGAGGGTCATTGAAAAATTGGTGCACCCGAGAGGATTCGAACCTCTGGCCTCTGCCTTCGGAGTGCAGAGAACATGGTCATCAGCGGTCACGAATGCACATTATCATCATTGAAAATAACAATAATTGTTCAGTCTTGTTCATTCCTGTCCGATAATGTATTCCATACTAGTTACATACTTTTGGATAGGCGACTGGATATGAAATGTGATTTAAGCAGGGTTGGTGAGCGAGAACGGCTTAAGGCGCAGCGGGAACCTCACTGGCAACGGCTGAGGGCCGGTTGCTTTCTCGGCTTCCGACCATCCAAGCGGGGCGGGGCAGGAACTTGGATTGCCCGCGTCTATGATGAGGACTCCAACAAGTATCGCGTCAAATCGCTAGGCGATTTCGGTGCGCTCACTGGTAATGCGAGATTTGCAGCCGCCAAAAAGGAGGCGGAGGCTGTTGCAGAACGGGTAGAAGCGGGCGGCGAAATACGGGCCAAGGTGGAAACCGTTGCCGATGCTTGCCGATCCTATGCCGATAGCAGACCGGAAGCCGAGCAACGCTTTAAGCGTTATGTCTATGGCGATGAGCTAGGCAAGGTGAAGCTGGAAAAGTTGCGCAAGCGCCATGTTGCCGAATGGCGCAAGCGGCTGGAAGAAACTCCCTCATTGGTTAGCCGGAGCAAAAAGGGTGAACGGATTGTGCGCGAACGTGCGGCCTCCACCGTCAATCGCGATATGGCAGTTTTAAGAGCCGCATTGGCTAAGGTTCTGTCACCCGGTACACCAAATACAGAGGCGGCATGGCAAGAGGCATTGAAGTCAATTCCCAATGCAAATGGACAGCGCACCCTGTACCTAGATCGCAACCAGAGGCGGAAATTGCTCGATCATATTGATATGGAAGCCGCGCCCTTTGTCCGTGCGCTATGCCTGCTACCGCTTCGTCCGGGAGCAATGGCCACCCTTGCGGCTGGAGACTTCGACAAGCGCACCAATGAACTGACTATCGGCAAGGATAAGAACGGCAAACCGCGTCGCATTGAGGTGCCAATCGACGCGGCAAAGCTGCTAGCGGCGCAAGCATCCGACAAATTGCCCAATGCCCCTCTTTTCATGCGCGCCAATGGCAAGTCGTGGAACAAGGAAAGCTGGAAATTGCCAATTGGGGCAGGAGTTGTAGCAGCTGGCCTGCCAAGCGATGCAACAGCCTATACCCTGCGGCATAGCACAATCACCGATCTGGTGAGGGCAGGGCTTCCCTTGCTGACCATTGCGCAAATTTCAGGCACTAGCGTGCAAATGATTGAGCGGCACTATGGTCACCTTGGCAGCGATGCGGCAGTAAAGGCACTCAGCGCACTGGCGCTTTGAGGGAGCGGGAAGGGCAATCTCCAGAACCGCAAACGGCTGCTATCAGCGCGATAATTACTGATGCAGTTTTTCGACTGCGCGAAGCCAATATGTAGATTTGCACACTAAGCTTGCCGATTGCTTGTTTGGACTGCTAAATCATTCCCTTCAATAGGGGAAAACTATGCGGCTCGGCTGGGATGAAATAAAGAGGCGCGCCAAGGACTTTAGCGAAGATTGGAAAGATGCCCATTACGAAAAGGGCGAAACCCAGAGCTTTTACAACGACTTTTTCGAGATTTTCGGCATCAAGCGGCGGCAAGTCGCGGTCTATGAACAAATGGTCAAGGGGCTAGACGCCAACCGACGCGGCTTTATGGACCTGTATTGGCCCGGCACGCTGATCATCGAACAGAAAAGCGCGGGCAAGAATTTGCTGGCCGCGCAGATGCAGGCAAGCGAATATTTCAACTGGCTGCCGGAACGGGACCAGCCGCAATTCATCCTAACGTGCGATTTCCAGCGGTGGAATCTGATCGATCTGGACAATGACGGGGCGGAACTCAGCTTTCACCTGAAAGACCTGCATAGGCACGTTACGGCGTTTGATTTCATGCTGGGCCGCAAAGTCAGTTTTGAAACACAGGCTTCCGTCACCATCAAAGCCGCTGAATTGATGGGCAAGCTGCATGATGCGCTGGAGGAATCCGGCTATACTGGTCATGAACTGGAACAATTTCTGGTCCGTATGCTGTTCTGCCTGTTTGCCGACAATACCGGAATTTTCCAGCCGAAAGACATTTTCCTGCAATTGCTGGAAAACGATACCAAGGCCGACGGCAGCGACGCGGGCAATGTCTTAAGCGAATTATTTGATATTCTTGATACGCCGGAAGGCGAGCGGCTGGCAGGCACGGCGGCAGAACTCGACGCCTTCCCCTATGTCAACGGTCAATTGTTTAGCGGGCGGCTGCGCATACCGAAATTTGACGCGACAATGCGCGGTCATCTGATCGACGCCTGTCGCCATGACTGGTCTGGCGTATCACCGGCAATATTCGGTTCGCTGTTTCAATCGGTCATGGATGCCAAGCAGCGCCGCGCCAAGGGCGCGCATTACACGACCGAGGCAAATATCCTGAAAGTCATAGGCCCGCTGTTCCTGGACGGTCTAAAAGCCGAATTGGCGGCAATCATCCAGCGGCGCACGGGCCGCGATAAGGAACTGGCAAAGTTTCAGGATAGATTGACCCGATTGACGTTTTTGATCCGGCGTGCGGTTGCGGCAATTTTCTGGTTATTGCCTATCGTGAAATCCGGCGGCTGGAGCTGGAATGTCTGAAAGCACAATATGGCGACCAACAGATTGATGCGGCGTTGATGTCCCGTGTCACTGTCGATCAATTTTACGGCATTGAATTTGAGGAATTTCCGGCGCGGATTGCGGAAGTCGCCATGTGGATGATGGACCATATCGCCAACAATGAAATCAATCAGGCGTTCCGGCTGAACTATGCGCGCATCCCGCTGAAAGATTCTGCGCATATCCTGCATGGCGATGCGCTGGAAGCCGACTGGGCCGCATTGCTTCCGCCGGAAAAATGCAGCTATATCATGGGCAACCCACCATTGTGGGGTTTGTGTGGAGAAGTGAGGCGCAGCAAAAGCAATTTACCCGAATAGTTTCAGCATATGGCGTCAAGAGTAGCAGGCTCGATTATGTGGCGGCGTGGTTTATCAAATCGGGGGAATATTTTCAAAAGAACAAGCGCGTCCAGGCCGCATTTGTGGCGACCAATTCTATTACACAAGGCGAGCAAGTGTCGCAGCTCTGGCCTATACTGTTTGACCGGCACGGGCTGGAGATTGCCTTCGCCCACCGCACCTTTTCTTGGGGCAGCGAAGCGCGAGGCAAGGCTCATGTCCATGTTGTGATAATCGGCTTCGTGCACCGCGACCATGAAGCTACCGAAAA
>NZ_PYIA01000054.1:0-2146 GCF_013265645.1 Sphingopyxis sp. BSNA05
GGGTCACGTCAGGATTCCCAAACCGCCTGATGTCTGATTCAAAGCTGCCTTTTGGGGGTAGCGGTGTTTCGAGGTGATCTGTCGGACGAGGAATGGGCGATCATCGGTGGCTTGCTGCCGCCTGAGCGCGGTCGTTGGGCGCGTCCTGCCGGTGACAATCGGCGTTTTCTCAATGGCATGCTCAACGTGCTGAGGACCGGTTGCCCATGGCGAGACATGCATGAGCGCTACGGCAAGTGGAACTCGGTCTATGTGCGGTTCCGCCGCTGGGCCGAGCAGGGCGTGTGGGATGCGCTCTTGCAGACGCTGGTCGATATCGGACTGACTGACGACTGGCAGCACATGATCGACAGCACTATCGTTCGCGGCCATGCGCAGGCAGCGGGCTCTAAAGGGGGACTTGTAAGGAAGCTTTTGGTCGATCACGCGGCGGCTTTACGTGCAAAGTCCACGCTCGCTGTGACAATCAGGGACGCCCTCTTGGCTTTGTCCTCACCGGCGGAGAAACGTCAGATTACAAAGCCGTAGATGATCTGATGGCGATGCCCGTTCCAAAGCCCAAGGCGCTCCTGGCGGATAAGGGCTATGACGGTGACACCTTCCGCGAAAGCTTGCTGCTCCACGGGATCTTACCGATCATCCCGCCAAAATCGAACCGCAAGAACCCGCCGTCCTGCGACTTCAAACGATACAAGGATCGCAACCGCGTCGAGAGAATGTTCGGCTTCCTCAAACACCAACGCCGCATCGCCACCCGATACGACAAAACTGCATTGTCCTTCGCAAGCTTCCTCAACATCGCCGCTGCAAGACTATGGCTGAAATCTTTTGTCAACAGAACCTAGAAAATATATCGGAAGGAATCGAGTTGGTTCATAGAATCGCAATAATTGGCACCGGTATTGCCGGTCTCTGCATGGCAAAGACCCTGCTTGAACTACGATATAAGGTTACCATTTTCGAAAGTGAGCCAGACCTCGGCGGTGTATAGTCATCTTCTCGACGCTAAGAGGTGGCTCGACAAAACTGCACAGCGGGATAAGTGGATTTTCTGTCTAACGTCGGCCAGAGCGGCCGCATGACAGGAGCATATATGAGCAAACGACCGCGCCGGAACCACAGTTCGGCATTCAAGGCGAAGGTGGCATTGGCTGCCGTGAAGGGTGAGAAGACGCTGGCCGAGTTGGCGCAGCAGTTTGACGTTCATCCGAACCAGATCACGACGTGGCGAACGCAGTTACTGGACGGGGCTGCTGGTGTTTTCGGTTCGGCAAGCGCTGCCGCAGCGGCGGAACCGGTGATTGATGTGAAGACACTGCACGCCAAGATTGGAGAGTTGACGCTGGTGAACGATTTTTGGCCGGGGCGCTCGGGAAGGCGGGACTGTTGCCGAGCGCAAAACGATGATCGATCGTTCGCACACGCTTCCGTTGACACGGCAGGCACAGGAGCTCGGGATCAGCCGGGGCAGCGTCTATTATCTGCCTAAGCCGGTGTCCGCCGCCGACCTAGCGATCATGCGGCAGATCGACGAGCTGCACCTGGAGTTTCCGTTTGCAGGCAGCCGAATGCTTCGTGATCTGCTTCGGCAAGAGGGCATCAAGATTGGCCGGCTGCACGTCGCCACCTTGATGAAGAAGATGGCGATCGAAGCCATCTACCGCCGCCCGAACACTTCGAAGCCGGCTCCAGGGCATAAGATCTACCCCTATTTGCTGCGAGGGCTGGCGATTGTGCGGCCCAATCAGGTCTGGGCAACCGATATCAGCTATATCCCGATGGCAAAGGGTTTCGTCTATTTGGTGGCTATCGTCGACTGGTTCAGTCGCAAGGTTCTCTCATGGCGACTATCGATCACGATGGGGGCTGATTTTTGCGTCGAGGCCCTGGAAGAAGCACTGGCCCGCTATGGCAACCCTGAGATATTCAATACCGACCAGGGCAGTCAGTTCACCAGCATGGCTTTCACCAGCGTGCTGCTGCGCGAAAAATCGCCATCAGCATGGACGGCAGGGGTGCATGGCGCGACAACGTCATTGTAGAACGGCTCTGGCGTTCAGTGAAGTATGAGGAGGTTTACCTGCACGCCTATGGCCGGGTCAGCGAAGCCCGGTCGTCGATCTGAACCGCCCCGGTATTGCCGGAG
>NZ_PYIA01000055.1:0-20176 GCF_013265645.1 Sphingopyxis sp. BSNA05
ATCCAACTGCGCCTAATCCTTTGGATAAGGCTTCGTATCCTTCTCCCTCACGGGAGAAGGTGGACAAAGCGCTGTCCTACACCTGGCTCAATCCGCTATTATCGCACCCGCTCCGCGCCATGGGCGGGACGGGCTCTTTGATAATCTGGATAGGATCGCGGCGCTGGCGGCTGGGTGCTTGTTTCCAACGGACCGGTTCGGGCGGCGATTTCAAAGGTTACACTCGACAGCTTGTTGGTTTCCTACAAAGGCTGGAATTCTGCGGCCTGGGGGCAAAGGTCGCAGAAAATAAAACAATTTGTTTTGTAAAGTTCACCGCGCGACGCAAAATTGCTGGGCTCGCACGAAGACACGAAGCCACAAAGCGCAATTTCTTAGCGCCTTCGCGGCTTCGTGCGAGTCCCATAAACCCGCTCCCGACAAAAGGGCAGGTGAGAACCGCTCCCTGGCCCCAAGTCAGGCAATCCCCGACGCGCCGTACCGCCTTGTGAGTCTAGTTCCCGGCTTCCCTCGCAACCTCGCGCCAGCCGATATCGCGGCGGCAGAAGCCGCTCTCGAAATCGATCTGGTCAACCGCCGCATAAGCCTTCGCCTGCGCTTCGGTGGCGTTGGCGCCCGATGCGGTGACATTGAGCACGCGCCCGCCACTGGCGACCAAAGCGCCGTCGACTTCCGCCGTACCGGCATGGAATATTTTGGCGCCTTCGCGCTCGGCTCGCGCCAGATTCTGGATCTTGCCGCCTTTTTCCGGTGTGGCAGGATAGCCTTTCGCCGCCATCACCACGGTAAGCGCAGTTTCGGGGGCAAAAGCCGGGGCGCTGGTCTGGGCGAGGTCGCCCTTGGCGGTGGCCATCATCAGCTTGGCGAGATCGCTTTCCAGCCGCATCATCAGCACCTGGCATTCTGGGTCCCCGAAACGGGCGTATATTCGATTAGCTGCGGGCCCGTATCGGTCAGCATCAGCCCCGCGAACAGGACGCCGCTATAGGGCGTGCCCTCGGCGGCCAATGTGGCGACGGTCGGCTGGATGATCTGCTCCATCACCTGATGTTGCAGGGTGGGGGTGAGGACAGGGGCGGGGCTGTATGCGCCCATGCCGCCGGTGTTCGGGCCGACATCGCCTTCGCCGACGCGCTTGTGGTCCTGCGCGCTGCCGAAGGGGACGACATTCTCGCCGTCGGTGATCGCGAAGAAGCTGGCTTCCTCGCCGGTCAGAAATTCCTCGATCACCACTTCCGCGCCGGCTTCACCGAAGCTGCCGTCGAACATGTCGGTGACCGCGGCCTCGGCCTGCTCGCGGGTCTCGGCAATGATCACGCCCTTGCCGGCGGCCAGGCCATCGGCCTTGATCACGACGGGGATGGTGAAATCATTCAGCGCCTTGAGTGCATCGGTGGCGCTGGTGGCGCGGACATAGCCTGCCGTGGGAATATTGGCGCGGGCGCAAAGGTCCTTGGTAAAGCCTTTCGAGCCTTCCAGCTGCGCCGCTGCCTTGTCGGGACCGAAGACGAAAATATCGGCGGTGCGCAGGCTTTCGGCGAGGCCATCGACCAGCGGCGCTTCCGGGCCGACGACGACCAGATCGATGTCATGCTCGCCGCAAAAGAGGATGACTTCGCCATGGTCGCTGATGTCGAGCGTGACCAGATCGGCGTGCTGCGCGATGCCGGGATTGCCGGGTGTCGCGTAAAATTTCCCGAGCATGGGGGATTGCGCCAGCTTCCAGGCCAAGGCATGTTCGCGGCCACCCGAACCGATCAACAGGATATTCATGGACGATTCCCTCTCATTAGACGCGAAGCTCCTAGCCGAGAGCGGGCAGGGTGACAACGCCCCGCCGTTGTCGGTTTCGGAAATTTCCGGAGCGCTCAAGCGAGTGGTCGAGGATCGCTTCGGCTATGTCCGGATCCGCGGCGAGATATCGGGCTTCAAACGCGCCGCGTCCGGCCATGTCTATCTGGCGCTGAAGGACGACAAGGCGGTGATCGACGGGGTGATGTGGAAGGGCAATGCCGGACGGCTGCCGTTCCGGCCCGAGGACGGCATCGAGGTCGTGGTCTCGGGCAAGCTGACCACCTATCCCGGTCGCTCGAAATATCAGGTGGTGATCGACAAGATGGAGCTGGCGGGCGAGGGCGCGTTGATGGCTTTGTTCGAGAAGCTGAAGGCCAAGCTGCTCGCCGAAGGCCTGTTTGATCAGGACCGCAAGAAAGCGATCCCGTTCCTGCCGAAGACCATCGGCGTGGTGACATCGCCGACCGGTTCGGTGATCCGCGATATCCTCCACCGGCTCGCCGACCGCTGCCCCAGCCATGTCATCGTCTGGCCGGTGCTGGTGCAGGGCGAGGGGGCGGCAAAGCAGATATCCCACGCCATTCGCGGCTTTTCCGAGATGCGCCGGATGGTCCGGTCGCCCGGCCCGATCTGGTGATCGTCGCGCGCGGCGGCGGGTCGATCGAGGACCTGTGGAGCTTCAACGAGGAAATCGTGGTCCGGGCGGTCGCGGATTGCACGATCCCGATCATCTCTGCCGTGGGGCACGAGACCGATACGACGCTTTGCGATTTCGCCGCCGACCTGCGCGCGCCGACACCGACGGCTGCCGCGGAAATGGCGGTGCCGGTCCGGGCAGAATGGCTGGCCACACTGGCCGAGGGCAAGGCGCGGATGGCGCGCAGCGTGCAGCGTAGCCTGAGCACCGCGCAGGAACGGCTGGAGGCGCAACGCCGTCTGATGCCGGCCCTGACCGATCTGCTCCGTCCGCACCAGCAGCGGGTCGACGAGACGTCCGAGCGGATGAAATATGGCATGAGCCAGAATATCGCCCACGCGCGCAGCCGTTTTCGGCAAGCGCCGGGGCCTTGCGGCCCTCGATATTGCGGCAGCGGCTGGCCCGTTCGCAGGAGCAATTGAAACGGCTCGATCTGCCGGTCAGTCTGGTTCAGCGCCCGCTTGATGATGCGAAGCGGCGGCTAGACGCCCTTTGGCGGCTGGCCCAGCAGGTCTCGCCCGACGGTCCACTGAAACGCGGCTATGCCCGGGTGTCCGGACCGGACGGCAGCCTGATCGCCAATCGCGCCGCGGCGATAAAGGCCGGCGATCTCGATCTGCATTTCCAGGACGGGACTGTTGGCGCGACGGTGACGGACAAGGCGCCGGCCAAGCCAAAACCCGCTCCGCCATCGGCGAGTCGAGTCAAAAAAGCGCCGGATGACAGGCAGCAGGATTTATTCTAGGGGGATTTGCGGTAGGATCGGCCCGCTGTGGCGATCATGACCGTAAATCGCAGGTAAAGGATCGAGGGAGTATAAGCGTCCTATGTTAATGTCTAATCGCAACAAGATGGCAAAGCTGCACTATATGCCGAACGGCTTCCGGCCGCTTTCGTCCGGGGACCATGTCCTGTGCGCGGTGACCGGTGAAGCGATCCCGCTCGAGGAACTGCGCTACTGGAGCGTGGAAAAGCAGGAGCCTTATGCCACCGCCCAGATTTCGGCGCACGCCCATCTGCCCGAAAGCGAAAAGTGATCGGGCGGTTTAGAACCGCTCTGGCTCTACTGGCCGTCACGACCGTGGCTGCGCCTGTAGCTATCGTCCATGCCGGAACCGGCGACACCGAACAGTCGGCCTTTCGCGACGCGATACAGTTCGGGTTCAGCGGCGAAGCCATGCAGGGCGGGGTGATGATCGGCGATGCGCCTGCCGGCACCCGCAGCCTGTCTTTCGACGGCGAGCCCGTCCCCTTTGACGAGGATGGCAAGTTCATCATCGCCTTCAACCGTGACGCGGGACAGGCGGCCAATATTATCGCGACTCTCGACAGTGGCGAGACCGTCCGCAAATTCATCAACATTGCTCCCCGTAACTGGAAGATCGAGCATGTCAGCATCAATCGCCGCGCCACTACCCGCAGCGCCGCCTTTCTGGCGCGCCGTGGTCCGGAACTGGAGCAGATCAACGCGGCTCGCTCCGTCACCAGCGACAGCCAGGGCTGGCGGCAGAATTTCATCTGGCCTGCTAAGGGCCGCATTTCCGGCCAGTTCGGATCGCAGCGAATCTATAATGGCGATCCCGGCAGCTATCACAGCGGTGTCGATATCGCCGCTCCGACCGGCACCTATTATGTCGCGCCAGCGGACGGCGTCGTGACTCTGGCCGCATCCAGCCCGTTCACGCTGGAGGGCAATTTGCTGATGATCGATCACGGCATGGGGCTGAACAGCGCCTTTCTGCACAGCTCAGAGATACTGGTCGAAGAAGGACAGGTTGTCAGGCGCGGCGAACCGATCGGCAGGATCGGCTCGACCGGCAGCGCGACAGGGCCGCATCTGCACTGGTCGATGAAATGGAACGCCGCCCGGATCGACCCGATCCTGCTGACCGGGCCGATGGACTGATCATTGCCGGCTTCCCGGCGAAGTCAGGCGCGGATCATTCGACTCGCTTCACCCTGATCGAACGCTGCCCGTTGATACTGGCAAGATAGCTGCCCATGGCACCAGTCTTGATCAATATCTTGTCACCGTTCCGTGGTTCGGAATTCAGCCGGATCGTATCGGTCTGCTGCCAGCGGCCGCCTTCTTCCAGCGTCAGCATCCATTTGCCGTAGCCGAATTGCCGGGCGGAAGTGATGGTCGTCTCGAGCTGCTCGATACGCTCTTCCTTGTCCTTCTCGTCCGATCCACCGCCGAACAGCCGGATCTTGGGAAGCGAGAATCCGAAAAGACCGCGGCGCGCTTCCTGGATCTGCTCGCGATCGGCGACGACGACCTGCCGGCTTTCCTGTGCCGCAGCCAGTGTCGAGACCTTCGCGTCATAACAGGCCAGACGGGCTGTAGCGTCGGTCACCTTCTGGCAATCGATAACATCCTGGAAAATGGCCGGTGGTGACGTGTTCTCGTCATCATCCTTGGCCAGCGCCGATGCGGGCAAGACAGCGAGCAAAGCCGCGCTGCATACCAATGCTGTTTTGCCGGTAAAATTGTTCATGATGATCTTCATCCTCTTCTGATGAGCTGCATGGATAGCGATCTATGCCGCATATCGGTGATGAATTAAACAGCGGTGTAAAATTGCACAACGGAATAATCGCCGGAAAAGGGATTTCGGGCTGCCCGTGGAACTGTGGCAAAATAGTTACATTGTCTACAAAATCCGCTCGTGAAGCTGAACGGAAGCTTTACAGCACGGCCATCGATGTTGCATCGCAGCGGCAATTCGGCGGATTAATCATTGCGTTTGGGGCGCATAGATTACCGCCGGTCAACAACCGGGGCAGGCCATGGTGGCCTGTTTCTCCAGAATAAGGGACTGGAATATAATGACAAAATTTACGAAGCTAAAGGCGACCGTAGCACCGATGGTGCTGGGAATCGCTATGGTATCTGTACCTGCCTTCGCGCAGGAAGCAGGCGCTGCTGATGAACAACCCGGCGAACTTATTGTTGTTACCGGTTCGCGCATTGCGTCGGCTACCGTCGAATCTGCTGCTCCGCTGCAGGTCGTCTCGGCTGAATCGATCGACGATGCCGGTGTTACCAACGTTCAGGAGCTTCTCCTTGAAAATCCTGTGTTCGGTACGCCTGGTCTTAGCCGTACCAACTCTGCATTCCTGACTTCAGGTACCGGTGTTGCAACGGTCGATCTTCGTGACCTCGGTTCCGACCGTACGCTGGTTCTGATCAACGGCCGCCGCGTTGTTGCGTCGCTGGCTGGTTCGGCAACCGTCGATCTTAACATCATCCCGACGCAGTTTGTTGAACGTATCGACATTCTGACCGGTGGCGCGTCTTCGCTCTACGGTTCGGACGCTGTCGCAGGTGTTGTCAACTTCGTCTACAAGTCGAACTTTGAAGGCATTGAAGCCAACGCACAATACGGCATCACCGAGCAAGGCGACGACGCCCGCTACCAGATGAACGTAACCGCTGGCACCAACTTCGCTGACGGCGACGGCAACATCATGGTCCACTTCGGCTATTCGAACGAAGAAGGTCTGCTGTCCAAGCAGCGCTCGAACACGCAGATCGATGCTCTCGACTCGATCTACTTCGGCGGTGACTGGGGTACGGATACTGAGCCGTTTTTCTCCAGCTTCCCACCACAGGGTCGTTTCATTACTCCAAGCGCAACCTTCACCTATGCTCCAAACGGCCAGTTGCAGGATTGCTTCACTACCAATGGACCTACCTGTACAGCAACCGTCGGACCAGGCCTTGGCCCCAACGGCTTCAATCGCCAGCAGTTCCGTACGCTCGCCGTGCCTGTTCAGCGTTATCTCTTCGCTGCAGCTGGTGAATATGCGCTCAGCGACGATATCAACTTCTTCTTCGAAGGCACGTTCAACAAAACGTCTTCGTCGCGGATCATTGAACCGTTCCCGCTGGAATCCGGTGGCTCCAACGGCATCTTCCCATCGGATAGTGGCTATAATGTCGAAAACTATCTGCCAGGCACCAGCACCATCGTAGCGAACCCGTTTGTTCCGACAGAAATTCTGAATGCGGCAACGGATAGCAATGGCGACGGTCTGCGCGACATCGGCTTTGTTCGTCGTCTTGCAGAATTCGGTCCACGCTCGGGTCGTACCGAACGTGATTTCTATCGCTTCGTAGTCGGTTTCGACGGTGGCCTGTTTGATGATCGTTTCCGTTGGGACGTCAGCTATAACTACGGCCAGGTTAACGAAAACCAGACCTCTTCCGGTCAGGTCAATGTCGTCAACTTCCGCGACGCGCTTGCGGTCATGACCGACGTCAACGACCTGAATGGCAACGGTTTGACAACCGATGCAATCTGTATCGATGCTGAAGCACGCGCAAACGGTTGTGTCGCTGCGAACATCTTCGGTGCCGGCTCGATCTCGCAAGGTGCTGTTGACTACATCCAAGCACAGGGCACCTACCAGACTGGCCTGAAACAGCAGGTTCTTCAGGGTAACCTTTCCGGTACGCTGCTTGACCTGCCAGCAGGTCCGCTCGGTATCGCTGTCGGCGTTGAATATCGGAAAGAATCTTCTTTCTCCGATAACGATGCTCTGACAAACCAGGGTCTGAATGCCGGTAACGTTCTGCCGGACACCAGCGGTTCGTTCGACGTCAAAGAAGCCTTTGCTGAAATCAAGGTTCCGATCTTGGCTGATACGCCGTTCTTCCAGCTTCTCGAAGTTGGTGGTGCTATCCGTGTCTCCGACTACTCGACGGTTGGTTCGGTTGTGAGCTACAACGGTACAGCTACATGGCAGCCAATTGATGATCTCCGGATCCGTGGTACCTATGCTCGTGCCGTTCGTGCTCCGAACATTGGCGAATTGTTTGCGGGTCTCTCGCAGACTTTCCCATCGGGTCTGATCGATCCTTGCGAAGGTATTGGTGCAACTGGTGGCGGTGCAACCGGCGACAATTGCCGGGCTGATGCTGGCGTTGCAGCCAACATTGCCGCAAATGGTGTGTTCACACTCAACCAGGCCGATATTCAGGGTATCTCGGGCTTCAACGGCGGCAACCCCGACCTGTTCGAAGAAACTGCAGATTCCTGGACCGTTGGTGCGGTCATTGCACCTCGTTCGATCCCTGCACTGGGTAACCTGACGATTACTGCCGACTACTACAACATCGAAATCACCGACGTGATTTCGGGCTTCCCACGGCAGTTCTCGCTTCAGCAGTGCTATGATGAAGGTAACTCCACCTTCTGTGATCTGATCGTTCGTCGTCAGGCAGGCACAGCCGTCAACAGCGTGGGTTCGATCGATCTGATCAACGCCCTGCAGGTTAACGCTGCTGTTCTGAAGACTTCGGGTGTTGACGTTACCGCGTCCTGGAGCACGCCTCTTGGTTTGACCGCTGGCGATCGTCTCTCTCTTCGCGGTGCCTACACGCACGTGATCGAGAATGATTTCTTCTCCTTGCCAACTGCAGATGCTGATCCATCTGCTGGTGAAATCGGTACGGCCAAAGATCGCTTCACCGCGAACGCGACCTACTCGACCGATGACTTCAAGGTTGGATTTACCGGTACGTTCATCGGCAAGTCCTACGAAGACGACCAGTTCGACGGACCAAAAGCTTACTCGGTACCAGCTTACTTCCTGCTGGACATGAACACCTCGTTCTACGTCACCGAGAAGTTCGAGTTCTACTTTGGTGTTGATAACCTCCTCGACAAAGCGGCTCCGAACATTCTGACCGGTACACCGTTCAACGTGACCGGTTCCGATACCGCTGCTGACGTTTATGACGTCTTCGGTCGGCGCTATTACACCGGTGTTCGTCTGCGCTTCTAATCGCAGCCGATCCAAACGGATAAAAAGAAGGCGGGCTTTCGAGCCCGCCTTTTTTATTGCCTGAACAAGAAGTTAAAAGAAAAGCGCCGTGTCAGGGGTCCATCGCCCAGCCGGTGATCGCATAGCGACCGACGGGCGCGAAGGGCGCAACATGGGAAACCGAATGGCGCTGCGGCACAAGAAACATGTTCAGGCTGTTGAACATCGGTCTGAATCCGGCCTCGATGTTGCCGTGCTCATCGAAAAAGTTCAAATAGCCGCCCCATTCCGATTTCCAGTCCGGAATTGTCAGATTGAGGACATAGGCTACGCGCCGCGGGTCCCTGCTGTGCAGATCGTCATGTTCGGTCAGGAAATGGCCAGGCGCGAAGCAGGTTGCCTGAGCTTCCGCCTTTATCACGGACTGCACGCCACTGACCTGACGGACCAGATCGAGAAACGGCTGGTCGTTGAGATGCTCCAATAACCGGTTCAGTGGATGCGCCGGATCCCATTGCTCGAGATAGGCGGTAAGCATGGCATATTGCTCATAGACAAACCCATATTCGCCCTTTCCGACCGCTTCCCCGGCCTTCTGACACAAAGCCAGCTTTTCCGCGTCGGACAGCGCCTGAGTCTCGGCATAACGCATGGCGCGGGGGCCTTCTGCCCCGATCTGCCACGCCAGTCCCCAATTCGTGCGGTTCTGGAGAACTGAACGAAAAAATTCGGCTGTCCCGATATCCAGAGCATCGCGTATCTGGATGCGACCCGCTGCCCTGAACTGGTGGGCCAGCGCCGGCAAATCCAGATCCGGATTCAGCCGAAAGTCTATATTCTGATCAGAATTCATCTTCGGTCTCGATCCTCATTTTCTGGTCAAAGCAAAGGTGCCGACAGCTCGAGAGAAATATTCTGGCTTACGGCCACCGCAGCGGACCATTGCACGACCATGTCGATCTCTTCGCCATTGGAATCGTCCACGTTCGAATGCTGGTCCAGACGTGCCGTGCTATCGAACTTGGAAAAATCCTTGGAATGTTGGGTGAAGGCCGGGCCGGCTAAAAGATTCTCGATCTGGTCCTTGTCGAGCGCCAGTCCGAAAAAGATCGAGAGCCTGGCAATTGTATCGTGCTTGTTGCTCAAAAATTTATCGCTATCGAGGCTTTTGATGCGATCGGCGCCAAACCGTTCGATCATCTTCGCAAAACGCGCATGTTCGGAGAGCCATGCGACCGCTGCAACCTGGATATCGGTCAGACGGAGCAGGTCGGCGGATGTAAAACCACCGATCAGATCGCCATCCTCCAGTATGCCGATGGCATTTTCCCGGGCCCAGATTCTCCCCCACATATTCTTGGCCGCGAGTGACCGCAAATAGGATTTGAGCGGAGCGTGCAGGAACAGGGCCTTTGCCGCCGGTCGCATCTCCAGAATCGACGGCGCCAGGCTATTGACGATATTGGACGGTTTAACGATGACCTTTTCGTCGGTGGAAAAGGGGCGCGACAGAAGGGCGATTGACCGTTCCAGCGCAGCCGAGAGCCTGGCTGGGGCGGCGCCGCGCCGTTTCAGGCCGACCAGATCGTTCAGCACAATCGGTTCCTTCAATCCCATTGAAACGCCTTCGATATCGAGCGCACGAGCCATCATCGTCGAGCAGGCGAAGGCCGAATGGAAGATGAAATTCACCGGCGCCTGCGCGCCCTTATCAAGATCGACATCTTGCGACCTGACCATCGTCCGTCCGGATTGCTCCGGAATATATTCGTCGGTCAGGAAGGTGCAGCGGCGATGCTGTTCGCGCGTCAACTCGACGAACTGGAACGCATCGCTGTTTTCATCATATCGATGGGCGAGAAACGCGGCGTTGCGGGTTATTTCGGTGGTTGAAGTCATAGTCGCTCATAATGCGGGGAAATGGCGGATCGTACAATAGGGGGATCATTCAAATGCGGGTTTGGTCTATCCCAAACGTCGACGAGCAATCTCTGCCAGTTGCCGCCCATGATCTTCGAAACCTCTTCCTGGCTGAAGCCTTCCTCCAGCAAGGCGGTGCGGATCGTCATCATGCGGGACAGATTGTTGAGCTCGGGGATGACAACATGTTCCGGATCATCCTCATATCCCGGAATGCCAAGCTTTCGCATGGCCCGCCACCAGCCGAGATATTCCTTGACGCCCTCTGCATTGTCATTGCCCAATTGGCGCAGATTTTCCTGTCCAGCCATCGGGAAATCGTTGGAGATACCGACCGCGTCAATGCCTCCGATATTTATCACATGCCGGATGTGCGCGATCAGATGATCGACTTCGGGCCGACTGTCGGCCGTCAGCCAGAAACTCATCATGAAAATTCCGATGACGCCACCCTTGTCGGCGATGGCCCTTATTCCCTCGTCAGTTATGCAGCGCGGATGATCGACAATCGCCCGGCATGCTCCGTGGGAGTAGGCTACAGCCGAACGGCTTGCTTGCGCCGCTTGCAATATTGTCGGCACTGAGCCGTGGGAAACGTCCGGCAGAAGACCCACCCGGTTCATTTCGGCTATGCCGGCGCGCCCCAGTTCGGTCAGGCCGCTTTGCTCCCTCTCGATCGCGCCGCCGGCAAATTTATTGTCATTATGATGGGTCAGCTGGAGAACGCGCAGTCCCTTGTCGTGGAAATATGCGATACGGCGAAGGTCTTCACCGATGGTTTCGCAGGACTGGACTTGCAGAAAGGCAGCGCAGCCGGGCTGGTTTCCAATATCGCTGCCGCGTGTGGCGAGGAAGACCTCATCGCTTGCGTCTATGCGGCTGACAGCGGCGTCGAGCGCCTTGTCATTTACACCAAAATTGCGCTGGTACCGCGGTGTCCCGTCCGCATCCCGGACTTCCTCGACTTGCGAGACATCGCAGATCATCGCGGTCAGTCCGGCCTGACGGATTTCGTCCAGATTATCGGGAAGGAAACTCAATCCGTCTATCACCGGAGCAGGTCGAACAGCACCGGTCAGGCTCCGCGCCATCGCGATACCGCCACTGCCCGCCAAAGCGGACAGTGCGGTGCCGCCGACAAAAGATCTCCGCGAAATTGGTTTCGGGTTTTTCATGCCTGCAATATGGAGGCTCAGCCGTTGATTGTCATTCAGTTTCCATCTTCAGCGCGCCGTCGCCTTCGTCGATCTTGACCGTGGATCCATCTGGCACTTCGCCGCGCAGGATCATGTCAGCCAGCGGGTCCTGCAGATATTTCTGGATCGCCCGTTTCAGCGGCCGTGCGCCGTAAACCGGATCATAGCCAACCCGTCCCAGCCAGCGCCTTGCGGCATCGGTGAGGTCGAGTTCGATCTTCCGGTCCTTGAGCAGTTTCTGCACCCGTGAAACCTGGATATCGACGATCGGTGCCATATGCTCTTCGCAAAGCCTGTGAAACAGGATGATCTCGTCCAGACGGTTGAGGAATTCCGGGCGGAAATGCGCGCGGACGACTTCCATCACCTGTGGTTCGACATCCTTGACCGTCTCGCCATCCTTCATGTTCGCCATATATTGGCTGCCGAGGTTGGAGGTCAGGATGATCAGCGTGTTGGAGAAATCCACCACCCGGCCCTGACCGTCGGTCAGACGCCCGTCGTCGAGAACCTGCAGCAGCACGTTGAACACGTCGCCATGGGCCTTTTCGACCTCGTCAAACAGGATCACCTGATAGGGACGCCGGCGCACCGCTTCGGTCAGCACGCCGCCTTCGTCATAGCCGACATAGCCCGGAGGGGCACCGATCAGCCGTGATACGCTGTGCTTCTCCATGAATTCGGACATGTCGATTCGGACCATCGCCTGGTCATCATCGAACAGGAAGCCGGCGAGCGCCTTGGTCAGTTCGGTCTTGCCGACCCCGGTCGGGCCGAGGAACAGGAAGCTGCCCAGCGGACGGTTAGGGTCCTGCAGTCCGGCACGACTGCGGCGAACAGCAGCGGAGACAGCCTCAACCGCATCCTTCTGGCCGATCACCCGCTTGCCGATAATGTCTTCCATCGCCAGCAGCTTCTCGCGTTCGCCCTCGAGCATTTTGTCGACCGGAATACCGGTCCATTTGGAAACGACCGCGGCAATGTCCTCGGAGGTCACTTCCTCGCGCAGCATCGCCCCTTCGGTATCTCCTGCCGCCTCCTCGAGCGCCTTTACCAGATTGGGTATCGTTCCGTAGCTCAGCTCGCCGGCCTTGGCGAGATCGCCAGCCCGTTCGGCCTGCTCCAGTTCGAGCCGGGCATGGTCAAGCTTCTCCTTGAGCTCGGCTTCGGCATTAATCTTGTCTTTCTCGCCCTGCCAGCGCGTCGTCAGCTCGGTGCTTTGCTGCTGAAGTTCCGCCAGTTCCTTCTCGAGCGTTTCGAGACGGCCCTTGGACGCATCGTCGCTTTCCTTGGACAGTGCCTCGCGCTCGATTTTGAGCTGGATGATCCGGCGGTCGAGCGTTTCGATCTCTTCCGGCTTGGATTCGACTTCCATGCGGATGCGCGACGCCGCCTCGTCCATCAGGTCGATCGCCTTGTCAGGCAGGAAACGGTCGGGAATATAGCGGTTGGAGAGAGACGCGGCGCTGACAATCGCGCCGTCGGTGATCCGTACGCCATGGTGCAGCTCATATTTCTCTTTCAAGCCCCGGAGGATCGAAACCGTATCCTCCACGGTCGGTTCGCCGATGAATACGGGCTGGAAGCGACGCTGCAGCGCTGCGTCCTTTTCGACATATTTCTGATATTCGTTAAGCGTGGTCGCGCCGATGCAATGCAGCTCGCCGCGGGCCAGTGCCGGCTTGAGCAGGTTGGAGGCGTCCATCGATCCTTCCGACGCGCCAGCGCCGACCAAAGTGTGCATCTCGTCGATGAACAGGATGATTTCGCCTTCGGCCCCGCGCACTTCGTCGAGCACGCTTTTCAGCCGCTCTTCAAACTCGCCGCGATATTTCGCGCCGGCTATCAGCGACCCCATGTCGAGCGCCATCAGACGGCGGTCTTTCAGGCTGTCCGGCACATCGCCATTGGCAATGCGCAGCGCCATGCCCTCGGCGATGGCGGTCTTGCCGACGCCGGGTTCGCCGATCAGGACGGGATTATTCTTGGTGCGACGCGCCAATATCTGGATCGTGCGACGGATTTCCTCGTCGCGGCCAATGACCGGGTCGAGCTTGCCGTCGCGCGCAGCCTGGGTCAGGTCGCGGGTATATTTTTCCATCGCTTCATAGGTGTCCTCGGCGGAAGCGGTATTGGCCGCACGGCCGCCCCGCAAATCATTGATCGCCTTGTTCAGCGCTTCGGCGGTGACGCCCGAGGATTGCAGCGCCTTGCCCGCCGCGGTGTCCTTGGAGAGCAGCAGCGCGAGCAGCAGCCGTTCGACGGTGACATAGCTGTCACCGGCCTTTTCGGCAATCTGTTCGGCCTGGTCCAGCACCCGGACGGCATCATTGTTGAGGCCCGGCGTCTGCTGCGCGCCGCTGCCCGAGACAGCGGGAATCTTGGCGAGCGCCGCATCAATTTCCTGATGCGCTTTTTGGCATCGCCGCCCGCCTTGGTAATCAGTCCCGCAGCCATGCCTTGGTCGTCTTCGAGCAGTGCCTTCGCCAAATGCGCGGCGGTGATCTGCTGGTGGTTCATCCGGATTGCGACGGTCTGGGCAGATTGCAAAAAGCCTTTGGCGCGGTCGGTGAATTTCTCAAGGTTCATCGGTTCATCCTGTTTAGTCTCGGTGTCTTGTGATAAATATGGTGTTGCAGTCGTGCAACACAACCATATTCAAAACTTTTTCCTTGAAACTTATATGGTAAGCGCGTTCGAGTGTAAAAGAGCACATGGTTTATGGTGCCGGCGGAGAGGATAAAATACGTGAAAACACTTAAGCGTCTGGGCATCGGGCTGCTCGCGATCATTGTGCTGCTGGCTATTGGCCTTGCTGTCTGGGAGCCGATCAGCGTTGCGGAATCCGCGCCGCCGCCGGAAGGCGCCTATGAAGCCCGCATTGTCCGCGATGAATTCGGCGTGCCGCATATTTTCGGCAAGACCGATGCCGATGTCGCTTATGGCGTGGCCTATGCCCATAGCGAGGATGATTTTTCCACGCTGCAGGAAGTGACCGCGATGACGCGCGGCCGGATGGCGACGCTCAACGGATCCGAAAGCGCGCCGATCGACTATATCGCGGCGCTCCTCGATGTGCGCGGGACGGTGAACCGCAAATATGACGATCTTCCGGCCGATGTCCGCGCGGTGCTCGACGGCTACGCGTCCGGACTCAACGCTTATGCGGCGGAGCATCCGGAAGAGGTGAAGCTGGCGAAATTATTTCCCGTCAACGGGCAGGATATTGCGGCCGGATTCGTGCTGCGTTCGCCATTTTTCTTTGGCCTCAACAATCCGATCGAAGCGCTGGTCCAGAACAAGCCGCTGCCGCGCGAGGGCGGTCCGCGTCTCTCCGATGAACCGGTCAAAACATCAATCCATCCCCTCAGCCCCGACAAGCTGATCGAGGAGGACTCCGCAACACCGGTCGGCCCCGACCCCGACGAGAATGGCTCCAATGCCTATGCGCTTGCGCCGGAACTCTCGCCCGAAGGCAAGACCCGCCTGATTTCCAATTCGCACCAGCCCCTGCGCGGCAATGTCGCCTGGTACGAACTGGTCGTGCACAGCAAAGAAGGCTGGGATTTTGCCGGTGCCAACTTCCCCGGCTCGCCGTTCCCGTTTCTCGGGCACAACAAATATCTCGGCTGGACCAATACGGTCAACCGCCCCGATCTGGTCGATGTCTACAAGCTGACTCTGAACGACAAGAAAGACGCCTATCGCTTTGACGGCGAATGGAAGCCGCTTGAAAAGAAACGTGTCTGGCTGAAGATCAAATATGGCCCGTTCGTCATTCCCTATCCGCAAGTCGCCTATCGCTCGATCCACGGGCCGGTGATCATGAATGACAGCGGCGCCTATGCGCTGCGCTACGCCGGTATCGACGAGCTCGACATGCTGACCCAATATTACCGGATCAACAAGGCGCGCAATTTCGACGAATGGCAGGCGGCGATGGCGGGGCAGGGCGTCCCGGCGACCAATTTCATCTATGCCGATGCGCAGGGCAATATCGGGATGTACTATAACGCGATGTTCCCCGACCGGCCCGAGGGCTATGACTGGCGCGGGATATTGCCCGGCGACAGTTCCAAAGCCCTGTGGCAGAAAACCCTGCCGTTCACTCGCGTACCCGCACTGGTCAATCCGGCTTCGGGTTACGTCATGAACGCCAACAACACGCCCTATATCGCGGCGGGGCCAGGGGACGAGCTCAAACCCGACAATTTCTCGCCGCTGCTTGGTGTTGAAAATGACCAGACCAACCGTTCGCGCCGGTCGATTGCCTTGCTGGAGCAGGCCAATGCCGACGGCAAGATCACCGACGCCGAACTATGGGCCATCAAATATGACACCGGCTACGAGAAAGCGGGCTATGCCAAGGACTGGCTCGACCGGATCGCCGCACTCGATCTGAAAGGCAGCGCGAAACTGCTCAAGGCCCAGCAATTGCTCGGCCAGTGGGACTGGAATCTCGACGGCAAGGGGCCGGCGGATGCACTGGCGCTGATGGTGCTGCGCCCCGCCAACAAGTCGCATTATAACCGCGGCGAGATGCCCGATCCGCGCGAAATATTGCAGGAAACCGTCGACCATCTGACAAAATATTTCGGCAGGATCGATCCACCGATGTTGGATGTACTGCGCATGCGACAGGGCAATGTCGATCTGCCGGTCGACGGCGGCAACGACACGATCCGCGCCTCGACCCTGTGGGATGTCGAAGAGGACGGGCGCCTGTCCGTGCGCCATGGCGACAGCTTCATCATGTTCATGGAATGGACGAAGGACGGCAAGGTCCACTCGCGCTCGATCCAGCCCTTCGGCGCCGCAACCACCCGTCCGGACTCGCCGCATTATACCGACCAGATGCAGCTGTTTGTCGACAAGAAGCTGAAGCCGGTGTGGTTTGATCCCAAGGCTCTGGAGAAGCACAAGACGAGCGAATTTAGGATAAAATCCAATTGAGGGGTTTATTGATAGCACGAGGCTTTGCAAACTCGGCCAATTTTGAGAAATATCTTGCAATTATTTGATTTATTGCAAGTATTAATTCCATCTTTAGGGGATGCAAATTGTCAAAAAATGCTTTAACATTTGCTTCGGGGCTTGGACTAATTGCGTTAGGAGTCGTTGATGCTGCCGTAAATCCATTCGCCTTCGCTACCGCACCGCAATTTTGGTTCGCTGGTGGGGCTATGGTTGCCACGAGTCTGGGTCTGAGGGAAGATGGAAAGAATGATGATAAGTAGTTCTGGAACGTTAGCCAAGGCCATTTTTTTGGTTCGCTATTGATATCTGGCGCGATATTATTTTCTGCAGTGGCAGCGTTTAAGGTCGACTGGTTCGGACCGGCTATGGTATTTTTAGTTGCGACTGTGTTGGGTTGGGATCGATTTATGAACGGCTCTCATCAGGTTGACCAATCTGCTGATGTTTTTGAAGGTGATGACATTGATTATTCGGAAGGCAAAGTAGTCGTCGAGTCAGCCGCTATTTTAAAACGATCTTCAGTTGGAGAAGGTGTGGTTTACGGTAAGATTCGTCCTCAACAGCAGGTCGATCTAGATTAGAAACTCTTAAGGCACCAACACCGTATCCACCGCCTCATCCGACAATTCCGGATAGTCGGTAATATAATGCAGTCCCCGGCTTTCCTTCCTCGCCAGCGCTGACTTCACGATCAGATCCGCCACCTCGATCAGATTGCGCAGCTCGATCAAATCCTGTGTGACACGGAAATTGCCGTAATATTCTTCGACTTCGCCGCGCAGCAGATTGATGCGATTCTGGGCGCGTTCGAGGCGTTTGGTGGTGCGGACGATGCCGACATAATTCCACATGAAGCGGCGGATTTCGGTCCAGGTCTGCTTGATCACGACTTCCTCGTCGCTGTCGGTGACGCGGCTTTCGTCCCATGGCCGGATTGGTGGCGGGGCAGGGAGGTCATCCCAATGTTCGGCGATATCGCGTGCCGCAGCGTCGCCGAAGACGAAACATTCGAGCAGGCTGTTGGAGGCCAGACGGTTGGCGCCGTGCAGGCCGCTTTCGCTGGCTTCACCCGCTGCATAAAGGCCGGGCAAGTCGGTGCGGCCGGCCAGATCAATCAATATCCCGCCGCAGGTATAATGTTGGGCCGGCACCACCGGAATCGGACCGGTTGTCATATCGATGCCCAAGCCGATCAGCTTTTCATAGATATTCGGGAAATGGCCCTTCACAAATTCCGGATCGCGGTGCGAGATATCGAGATGGACATAGTCCAGTCCGAGCCGCTTGATCTCGTGGTCATTGGCGCGGGCGACAATATCGCGCGGGGCCAGTTCCATCCGTTCCGGATCGAAGCGCTGCATGAAGCGGTCACCGGCTTCGTCGCCCGCGTCGTCCGGCAGTTTGAGATGCCCGCCTTCGCCGCGCACGGCCTCGGTGATCAGGAAATTCTTGACCTCGAGATTATAGAGGCAGGTCGGATGGAACTGCATCATTTCCATATTGGAAACCCGCGCACCCGCACGCCAGGCCATGGCGATGCCGTCGCCGGTCGCGCCGCGCGGTGCGGTGGAGAAGAGATAGGTCCGTCCGGCCCCGCCGCTCGCCATGATTGTCGCGCGCGAGGTCAGCGTCTCGACATGGCCGGTTTCGTTGTTCAGCGCATAGACGCCCCAGACATTTTTGGCGCCGGTCGGGGTTTCCGCATGGCGGTCGACGATCAGGTCAATCGCCACCATATGCGGGCGTAGCGTGATATTCGGGTGGGCCGCAGCGGTATTCTGCAAGGCTTCCTGCACCGCCCAGCCGGTTGCATCGTCGACATGGACGATGCGCCGGTGGCTGTGCCCGCCTTCGCGGGTCAGGTGGAGGACTTCCGCCTCCTTGTTGAAGGGGACGCCCATGTCTTCCAGTCGCTCAATCGCGGCTGGTGCATTTTCGACGACAAATTCGACGGTCTCTCGGCGGTTCAGCCCGGCACCGGCAACCATCGTATCGTTGATATGATTTTCAAACGTATCGCCCGCGTCGAGCACGGCGGCAATCCCGCCCTGCGCCCAGGCAGTCGAGCCGCCGGTCAGTTCACCCTTGGCCAGCACAAGGACCTTGTGGGTACGGGCCAGCGTGATGGCTGCGCTCAGTCCGGCCGCACCGGATCCGACTATGATAACGTCATGATTCAATTTAAAATTCCGTTCGTCCCGAGCCTGTCGAAGGACCGCTCTCCGCTAAACGCCGTGGTTCGACTGGTTCACCATTGGCGGCCCCCGGCGCGTACATCATTCTCACGCCGCTTTGGCGCGGGTCAGGTTGAGAAACACATCCTCGAGATCCGCTTCTCTGGTGGTAACCTCGACGATGGCAAAGCCGCGTTCCTGGACCGCCGCCATCACCCCGCCGGCGTTGGTGCGGTCCTTGTTATAGGTCACCGCCACCGTGCGCGGACCGATAATCTCCGCCTTCTCGAACAGCTCGTTGGCGAAGGAAACCGCGTCCTGCGCCTCGCTGATGTCGCGGTCCAGCGTCAGCTCGACCAGCTTTTCGCGCGCCATGTCGACCAGTTCCGGCGTCGGCTTGTTGGCGATCAGCTTGCCGTGATTGATAATCGCGATGCGGTCGCAGAGATTCTCCGCTTCTTCGAGATAATGGGTCGTCAGTACGATGGTCACGCCGGCCTTGTTGAGTTCGACGACATATTCCCACAATTGTTGGCGCAGGTCGATATCGACGCCCGCGGTCGGCTCGTCGAGCACCAGAATCGGCGGCGAATGGACCATGGCCTTGGCCACCAGCAGCCGCCGCTTCATCCCGCCCGACAGCGTTCGGGCATAAGCATCGGCCTTGTCTTCCAGATGGACGGCGCGCAGCAATTCCATGGTCCGGCGTTTCGCTTTCGGTACACCATAGAGGCCGGCCTGCACTTCCAGTGCTTCGGAAGGTGTGAAGAAGGGATCGAAGATGATTCCTGCGGAACGATGCCGATCGACGCTTTCGCATTGCGCGGGCTGTCGTCGATATCGAAGCCCCAGATGCTGGCATTGCCACCGGTCTTGCGGACCATCCCGGAAAGAATGTTGATCAGTGTCGATTTGCCGGCGCCATTGGGGCCGAGAAGCCCGAAGATTGAACCGCGCGGGACGTCGAAACTGACATCGTCGAGCGCCTGCTTGCCGCCGGCGTAGGTTTTGGAAAGATTCTGTATCGAAATCGCTGCATCATTCATTGGGGCGGCATACCCATATTAATTCTCATAATCAAAGCCTTTGGCAGGATGTGGTGTCGTGGGGAATTGCGCCCATCCGCGGCGAGGCAGGTCGCGAACGATAGCCATCATTCGCCCGGCGGCAGTCCGGTGGCAATAGGTTGATCCGGTGTTAACCATCTTGCTGCCCCATTTGCTTCATGCCTGCCGACTAGGTTGTGTACTCATAAAGGGGATTCCCATAGCGCCATAGATATGATTCACTGTCTTTAGAGGAGGTGTATCATGGCACGATTTGATTTGAGTGATGCGGAGTGGTCGATTATCGTTCCGCTATTGCCCAACAAGCCGCGCGGCGTAGCGCGGGTGGATGACCGGCGGGTACTAAACGGTATTTTTTACATTTTGCGCACGGGCTCGCCCTGGCGGGACCTTCCGGCACGCTATGGCCCGTACACGACGGTCTACAATCGCTTCAACCGATGGGCGAAGGCTGGTGTTTGGATTAATATTTTCAATGCCTTGGCAGCAGGTTCGCCAGAATCCATGGCATTTATCGACAGTTCCATCATTCGCGCTCACCAGCATTCCAGCGGTGGTAAAAGGGGGCCCGGATCACGC
>NZ_PYIA01000056.1:0-95322 GCF_013265645.1 Sphingopyxis sp. BSNA05
AGGCTAAGAACGGTAATGATCTTACCGCCAGAACCTTCTAGAAAGTCAGTAAATTTTGTGAGCGCCGGATCAAAGGTATTGTCCGCGCCTGCATAGGCAGCCGTTGCACATAATAGGGCTACAGTTGCTGGAATAAGGTAATCGGATGCACGGCGGCGTGTTTGGGTGTTGGTATTAGTCATGGAAAATCACTTTCGCTTGAGAAACATGAAACAGCATGTGTTCGCTGTATGTTCTTTGTGCGTCAGTGATCCGCCTGTAGGAAAACAGGAAATGGAAAATTGTGGGTCTTCCAAACAAAAAGCGACAATTTGGAGGGAAGTTGGGTAGCGACGAGCAGCGGCTGCGCTCGTATGGTCCGGAACTGTTCAACACAGCACGACTGCTGCGCCAGACTGAACAGAAACTGGTTTCATTTGAACAGGAAATCTGAATCAGGTGATTCGCAATTTCCTATTTGTTCTTTATATGTTCTTTTCGTTTTCCTACAGGTGGGTGTTCAAGATATCAGGTGATTCGTTCCCTTAAAGACAGGATGAATGACATGACTGAAACCAATGGAATTTCCGAAGCACATATTAAAGCCGGCGTATCTATGCTGCTTAATCAGGCCGCCTCGACATCAGGCCGTTCTCAAGTGCGCATTGCAAGCGAGGCGGCAATAGACCGGGGCACGATGCGGCGCATCTTGGCGGGCAAACGCGAAGCCACGGTGAGCGAGGTCTTGCGTATACTATATGGTACGGGAGCATCGCCGCATGCCCATCTGCTTCTTTATCTCGCAGCAGATCAGGGCAGGGCTTCAAGCTGGTTGCAGACAGACCTCGCACTTTTCTTTGAAGAACTGGTCCGCAATCTGCCCAGTGCTTTGGAAACGCAACTCGGTGATCGCCTCCATGATGTGAAACCGCATTGGGCGGGCGGGACAGCGAAACGCGTCGCGCGATTGCTCGCTGAGCACATGGACGACCTAGCCCGAAAAGATGCACTTTTGGGTGATGGCCTTAATCGGACACATGGAGGCGGATATGCTTGATGTTGAGTTAAACAAAGCGGCACAATATCCGTCCGCGCGATTGCTACGTCTGAAAGATGTCCAGCACCGCGTGGGGTTAGGGCGATCTACAATCTATCGCTGGATGGATGAAGGGAAGTTTCCTCGGCCCCATCCAATAAGCAATCACAGCATCAGGTGGCTGGAGAGTGATGTCGATGACTGGATAAGCTCGAAGGTGGATGACAACCCTGATCGATGATGGGCTATGCCACAGACCGCAATTGAAAACCTATCTGCTGCCGATAAAATCATTTACAAAGGGACACGTTGAATATCGCCTTCTAGCACTGTCGTATTTTCGGGATACCGAAGGCTTGAAAGATGCAAGGTTCATGAAAAATTCTGATAATAGTCTCGAACCGGTGCTTTTCCTGAGTTCAAGCCGGCATCTCAATCACCAACGAAACCATTCACTCAAATACAGACCATCCAATAGCCTTTGTAAAATGTTCCAAGGCGATGGAACCCACCAACGACGTGCCGGCCTCATTCAGGCCCGGCGACCAAACTGTAACGGCACCGCGACCTGGCGCAATGGCAAGGATGCCGCCGCCAACACCACTTTTGCCGGGCAAACCGACGCGAAAAGCAAATTCTCCAGAATTATCGTAATGACCGCATGCCAGCATGACGGCGTTAATCTGCCTGCAGTGTTCCGCAGAAATAATTCGCTTGGAGGAAATTGGATCATTCCCGCCAAACGCAAGAAATAAGCCGCGCGCGCCAATTGACGACAGGACATGGAGATAGCGCATTGACTAAAATAAACGTCGAGGCTGGTCTCAACCGGATGGTTGAGATTTTTGAATGCCGCCATGAAATGCGCTAGGCTGCGGTTTCGGGAACCGGTTCCGGCCTCAGATTTTACGACATGGTCATTGATTGAAACAGACTTGTCGTTGGCGCGTCCTTTCATGAACTCTAGGATATCAACGATGGTGGCATTAGCAGATCTGCCATCTATCAATCGATCGGTTGTCGCAATCGCACCTGCGTTAATAAGCGGGTTGCGCGGTTTGCCGCATTCAGTTTCCAGTTGCACAATTGAATTGAATGGGGAACCTGATGGCTCCCTTCCAACAGAGTCCCATACAGCGTCACCGAGGCGTTCAAGGGCGAGTGTCAGGGTGAAAACTTTTGAAAGGGACTGAATTGAAAATAGCTCATCCGCATCGCCGGCACAGCAAAATTCGCCATTTGGCAAGGCAACGGCTATCCCGAATTTCGAAGGATCTACTTCAGCCAGAGCCGGTATATAATTGGCGACGCGCCCTTGACCGCAATAACGTCTTGCAAATGTAAAAGCAGCATCAATGTGGTTTTGGATTTCCTCAGACATTTATCTGCCTTTCTCTTGTCTTAGAGCCTTGCCAGATAAAGGACGTTTTCATCTATATAGCTATCGTCAATTTTAATTATCTTTTCGCAGCGATGCCAGGACAGTACATTAAATTACAAACGCAATGGAATGATTAATGCCATAGTTGCTGACGGCTGGGTGGCGCGTTCGCCATCTTAAACAATCATCTGCCCAGCAATCGCTTAATCATCAGGATTATTGCCTTTCGCATTGACGCATTGCTGTTCATGACGGTGGCAGTAATGTAGATGGCAGGCACTGGCTTTTTCGGTCAGATATTCGGCACGACGGTCAAAGTAATGACACTGATTCTGCTCCAGATATACGGTGTCGTCATGAGCGGAACCTATAACTGGAATCTGACCGATTCAGAGTTTTCGCAGCTGGCGTGAATTGTTGCCCTCGGCAGTGAGAAGCTTGCCCTGCCTTATCTGTTATTCTTTTCAGGCCAGTTTTTTAGTGGCCAATCGCCAAAATTCAGACCAGCTTGACGCGGATTGATGCAGCTGTCCTGCTGCTCTGTCATGCACACAGCATATTCTTTGCCATCGACGCTGACACGAGTCGCTTTTCCTTTGGCGTCCTTACTGACAATCTTCACACCGCTGTCGACCGTCTTGTCTGCTGTACTACCCGATTGTGCGGCTGCACCGGTTGCTGCTAATAACGATGCCATAATCACGGCGGTACAATATTTCAGTTCAATCATTTTTCGGCTCCTATTCACCATTGGATGTAACCGACAAAAGATAGGCTCATCGTAGAACCAAGAGTCTGCTCATCGATTGTTTTAGCTTCTAGCTAAAATATCGCCTCGAAGGCAATAAAATTTATGGAGACTAACATCCATCATGTGGAGAATGCCATTTAATACATGCTGATTGCTAGTTTTTCTTTACGGTGCTGATAAAATCGCAATTAACTTGGGTCGAATGCGTGGCAGTGTTTTATTCAGAAACGTTTTTTCCAGAAAATCGCCTCCTATTCCCGGCAACAAAAATTGTCGAAGATCAGACCAGTAAATAACATTTGTGCGTAATCTGACGGAGATTAAGTCAGATGCTGCAACCATACTGAACCGGCGAAGTAAGCGTTCAAGCTTGTGATAAGAAATTCCGATTCAATGGCTTCTGTAATTGCTGTTTAGGCAGAACAGTGAAACTATAGGTATTTTGCGTCATAGTCGGCTAAAAATTGGTATTATTCAGCGTTTTTGATAGCCGGTAGAAGAACGTTGACATAGGAATAGGGTATCTCAATTCCCAACTTGTCAAAGCGTTTCTTGATCAACTCAAACATATCAAATTTCAATTGTCTCGCCGCTTGACTGTCTCTGCACCGGATGCGCAAAGAGAAATCAATGCTCGAAGCACCCAAAGATGTTACAGAACACCTGATAACCTCCTCGGATAACTCATGCTGGCTTGCGACATCAAGAATAGCGCTTCGAGCAATATCTATGTCCTCGGAATAACCAATACTAATTGGAACGATGCAAATCACATGCTCTTCGATGGCGCTCAAATTAACCAGAACCTGTGTAGAAATTACGGAATTTGCAATCACAATTCGGCGGTTATCAAGTGTTGTTAGGATGGTGTAGCCAAGCGTTATCGATTCTACCGTTGCTATTTCAGCATTGGTTTCGCCGTTACTGTTCGGGGCAACAATTTGCATCCGGTCTCCTACACGAAACGGTTTGTACATCAGCAGACTAAACCCGGCTATCAGATTGCCAAGTGTACTTTGCGCGGCCATTCCAATCACCACTGACGCGATACTGGCACTCGCTAACAGAGCAGTGCCTAGGCTATTAAGCGCTGGAACCGTATGTGCGTAGTACATCAAAACGAGAATCCAGATCGCAAATCGTCCAAACTGTTTCATGAAATGCAAGGTGGTGAGGTCGGTCTGCTCTTGTCGCCTTATTATACGGCGCATAATGCGATTGAATAAGGACGATAATATGAGGCCGATGATCACAAATAGAGCCAAACTCAGGAGTGCCTGTTCCCAAGAGCCTATGTTAGCCGTAATTGTATTGAGTTCTTTTAGCATCTGGCATCCATAACCGGATCGGTAGCGAACTGAAAATAAATATTCTGCAACTTCATTAGTCACTCACAACATAATTGTTGAGTGGTTTTGGTGCGCTCTGCCTGATGCTGGTGACGCATCCTTGAAAAATGAACTTGGCCGCTTTGGTATAGCATAACGCTCCGGTCACCGCTATTTTGAAAGAACTATCCTCCATATGTCGCAAACTCGCGCTACGAATAATCGATCGGAGATTCTGTCCGGCTGGACACGACAAACAAGTCACATATAGAAAGTATCTTCCAATTTTACTGTTCAGCTGCAAATAGTCAGATTGTACTTCGATTTGCAGTTACGATTTAGTCAATTGACACTTCTTTTGATCAAAAGGACAATTTCTCATAGCTGACACACGTGGACAAGCTGGCCGCGATTTGACGCAGGGTCCAATTTTCACAACCTTGCTGCTCTTTGCGTTGCCGACGCTGGGATCATCTGTACTGCAATCGCTCAATGGTTCTATCAATGCCATCTGGATCGGCCGGTTTCTTGGCGAAGCGGCGCTGACGGCAACTTCCAACTCCAATCTGGTTATGTTTCTAATGCTCGGAACGGTGTTCGGATTTGGCATGGCCGCAACGATTTTGGTCGGTCAAGCGATCGGGCGCGGTAATATTGAAGATGCCCGCAGGGTCGTAGGTGTCGCTGCATTCTGGTTCTTTTTATTTCAATAGCAATAGCCGCTATCGGGTGGATATTTACGCCCGAGCTGCTCCATCTTCTCGACACACCAGCCCCGGCTGTCCCGCTTGCCACGGGCTATTTGCGGGTGATTTTCTTGGCGATCCCCTTCATGTTTTTCTCAATTTTCTGATGATGGCGCTACGCGGGGCAGGCGATTCCACTACGCCGCTCATATTTATGGCGCTTTCTGCTGTTATCGACACAGCGCTTAATCCAATTTTTATTCTTGGTCTTGGACCTGCACCTAAAATGGGCATTACTGGTTCGGCCACGGCAACATTCATCGCACAAGGCATGGCGCTGATAGGTATGATAGCTTATATTTATACTAAAGATTTGACGATCCGGCTGCGCGGAGCAGAGTTGCTGTATATCAGGCCGGTTAAAAACTATCGCTTAGCATAATCAAAAAAGGCTTCCCGATGGGGCTCCAGATGCTGGTCGTCTCCGGGTCAGCAGTTGTGATGATCGGATTTGTCAACGGTTACGGGATCAATACGGCCGCAGCATATGGCGTCACTGCTCAACTCTGGAGTTACATCCAGATGCCGGCCATGGCGCTCGGCGCTGCCGCCTCTGCCATGGCGGCGCAAAATATTGGCGCAGGCAAGTGGGATCGTGTTTCGGCGATTACCCGATCTGGAATAATGGCAAATATTGCTCTCACCGGATTTTGGTGGTGGTGATCTACTTCGCTGACCGGTTTGCACTCGGGCTTTTTCTTGATTCTTCAAGTCCCGCGATCCCCATAGCTGAACATATCAATAGCACCGTCAGTTGGAGCTTTATTCTCTTTGGGGTAATGATGGTGACGTTCGGAACCGTGCGCGCCACCGGGGCTGTAATCATGCCACTGCTGATTATCGCATTTTCGATGATCGTAGTGCGGATTGGCTTTACAGTTTTGATGAAGCCTCAGTGGGGCGCTGATGCTATTTGGTGGTCCTACCCGGTTAGTTCCGCATTTTCTATGGCAATGGCTCTTTGCTATTACCGGTTTGGTGGTTGGCGAAAATCTTCAATGTTTGCTCAACCAGACCGTACGCTAGAGCAGGAAGCCAGCGTTCCGGTTGAGCATGCGGCTGATGTTTCCAAACCAAGCTGGGTTGCAATCGACTAGCCTTGGTAGGTATATTCTGGCGTTTTTATTTTGATCGCGAGCACTATTTAATATCGACACACATATAGGATTTATGAGTGGATTTTATATCGTGAACCATCTCAAGGTTCATAATTATAAAATTGCGAGCAGCTGTAAGAACTCTAGTTCTAACGCTTCAATTGTGTCTCGCGATAGCCGCAATATGGTTTCTGCGGCTTGTTGTTATTCCAAGTCCTTCGCATGAAGATTAACGAAAGCGTTCCAAAAATGGGTCGGGATTAAAATCGTGTAATGGTACATCATCATTACCCCAATAACGGGTAATGGAATGGGCGTGAACATCTTCACCACCCATCTTCTCGAGAAGTTGTAGAATCTCCTTCTCTTGGTTATCATTTTGTACCCGGGCCCAAAGTAATAAACCGCCTGCGGCCAATTGCTCTTCCATGTATTTAGCATGGTGATCACCAATGGCATGAGCAAACAGCCCGCCAACGCCCGCTCCAGTGGCAGCGCCAGCCGCCGCAATCAGGGCGGCAAATCCAAGCGTGCCACCTGAGGCAACAACGGCCAATCCTGCGGCTATTCCGCCTATATAAGTTGGCAATCCTATAACTGCGGCTCTTCCTTCAGTTACGTCATGGCGACTTGCAAACAGGTTTTGCGGAACGCTCCGTTCATCCTCTAAATCGCCTGAAGAATTGTACAGATGCCCAAGTTTCTTCTTTACTGCATCATGGCTTGCAATCATCGATATATCGGCCCGGTCTACACCCTGCTCTTGAAGCGCATCCACCGCGTTTTCGAACTGATCAGCGTTAGTGAAACGTGATACAACTTCGCGTACGTCGTAAGTCTCAGTAGTTTCGTCAGGTTGCGTCATTTGGAATCTCCTGGCTTAGATTTTGGTCATATACCGGTGTTAAGACGATGGAATTGTATTGTGCGTGAAACGGTAAACGGCTTGGCAGTGACGGATTGCAATTATCGGAACATATTTGATCTTCGCATTAATCATTTTTTTGAGCATTTCATCCCACTTGATAGTGCCTTCTTTTATTACCTTTCCTTGAATTTCGTCAACAGATCTTTGTTTCAATTTTGTTCAAAATTTGAACTGGTTTCGAACTTTATGGCTGTTTCTTTCAACGACTACGCAATGATAAATGCTTCTAAACTTGCCGATAACCAGCGATAATCCGGTAATTTTACTTGTTTTCGAAAAGCTTGGCAAAAACCAGTATAGCCTATTTTCCGGTTCAATGCCAAAATCAGCCAACGAATCAGAGTATCTTCGCGGCCTAAAGGTGCGCCATTGAGAGCGATCGGAAGTTTAAGCGGAAAGGGATTTCATGGAAAAATTATAAAAATATCCGATGATTTTTGGAATATTCGCGGTACTTTTCGCATCGGCGGGATTGTCAATATTGGTAATCACTCTTCGCTAGTAAAGTTGGCAAACGGCCGATTTGTTTTTTAGATAGCTATGCATTTTCCGGCGAGGTAGCTGTTGAACTGAATAATATCACTGGAAATGGTAGCAAATTAGAGGCGGTTATTAATTTGCATCCATTCCATACCGTGCATGTTGAGGCAATGCATCGGCAATTTCCTAAAGCAAAAATGTATGGCACGGAAAGGCATCTCTCGAAATTTCCTGAATTGCCGTGGGAGACCATGCGATCAGAGGATCCCGCTTTGCATGCTCAATTTTCAGATGACTTTCAATTTTCCGTGCCAAAAGGTGTAGACTTTATTTCTGCCGATGAAAATGTGCATTTTTCATCGGTTCTTGCCTACCACCTCACTTCAAAAACTCTCCATGTTGACGACACCTATATGTACGCGCGATTACCAGCCTTGGCACGCCTGGCCGGCTTCTCCGATGTTACAAAATTTCATCCTACACTCGCCAAGGCGTTGGAGCCTCGCATGGGTGCAGCACAAGAATTTCGGAAATGGGCTGAAGCGCTGAATATTACTTGGGGCGAAGCCCGCAACTTATGCGCTGCGCACTTGGCCACACTTTCCGCAGAAAAAATAATGGCGCATCCGTCCAAGAGCGTCTGCGCGATGCCCTTCTTGATGTCGAAAGCACTCTAGCCAGTCATTATCGAAAGTACGGGTAGTGTCGCGGTTAAAACATCACCAAGATATTGAGCAGATATATCCTAGTTTCGCAATTAGCTGCTATCTGTTTTCAGAAAAAGCTACAAGGGCTGGGGGTGCAGACAGAATTTGTCAGATCTTAAGAGAACCTAGCAACCCATTGCTGCTTGCGCGCGGCCATTAGTTTAACCACCAACATGGCGGCTTGAAGAATATATTGAAACAGGCATGTTGAATGGAATTTCGAGCTGCAAGCTCTAAAAAAGCAGGACGCTTTATTACCATTTCGGCAATTTATGTAGTACCAGATCCTAACGATGGATTTCACGGTTTCGACAAAGCTACATCTGTCTAAAATGTAATTCAAAGGGAGCTGTAAGATAACTTTTTCCCCCTCGCATTGCTATTTGCACACATTGCCATTGTTTTAACAATTTCCCTTCGCATCCTTCTACGCGAAGACTTACGCCCGCCTGCTCGACTAGCTTGGTTGATGACCATTTTCGTCCTGCCCTATGCGGGAGCCCTGACATATTTCTTGTTTGGTGAAGCCCGGTTTGGAAAGAAGGTACAAAAAGACCGACGGAGCATAATTGCAGATATAATAGAGAAGGGGTTAGACTTAAACAAAATAATCCTAGAAAATAGGGCCGTCGTTGATCCAAAATTTCAGTTGCTAGCGCGCTACGCAACTTCCATCAATATGTTCACGCCTGTTGAAGGGAATAGCACATCGCTCATGCGTGATGCCCAAGATACAGTCGCACATTTGGTCGCAGATATAGACAATGCCAAGACGCATATACATGTCCTATATTACATTTGGTTAAAGGATGTGACTGGTACCACAGTGGCCGAAGCACTAATGCGAGCTTCGAGGCGAGGGGTCACATGCCGAGTTATGGTCGATGGGCTCGGATCGCGTGCCTTCATAAAGTCAAAACTATGGCAAGCAATGCAAGTATCTGGCGTAAGAACACAAGTCGTCCTGTCGGTTGCTCACCCTATTAAATCTGCTTTGTTCAGTAGAATTGACCTACGCAATCACCGAAAGATTACGGTTATCGACAATCAAATTACATATTGTGGCAGCCAGAATTGCGCTGACCCTGAGTTTCTTATCAAGGCTGAATACGCGCCGTGGGTCGATATTATGTTACGCATAACCGGCCCAGTAGTGGCGCAGAATCAGCTGCTATTTGCAACAGACTGGATGTATTATCATCCTGAAGACTCCCTTGAAGATTTTTCAAACCCTATACCCAAAGCAAACAAAGGCAGCTGTATCGCACAGGTTGTGGGAGATGGTCCAACTAGCAGGCACGGTGCATCGTCCCAATTATTTACTGCACTAGTAGGAAGCGCGCATGATACTTTGACAATATCAACACCATATTTTGTGCCCGATAGTGAAATTGTTTCGAGTTTATTGGCTGCTGCACATCGCGGTGTAAAGGTTTCGCTTATTTTCCCAGCTCGAAACGATTCATGGATCGTTGGAGCCGTTAGCCGCAGTTATTATAAAACATTATTATCGGCCGGAATAAGGATCTACGAGTATGTCCCCGGGTTATTGCACGCCAAAACCCTCACAATTGATAGTCAAATAACCGTAGTTGGATCAACAAATTTGGATTTACGAAGCTTTGATCTGAATTATGAAAATGATCTGCTGTGCTATTGCGCGCGCACCGCTGCTGCGGTTCAGGTGCGCCAAAATATATATATTGATGATTCAGATAGCATCACACTAGACTGCGTGGGGAGGTGGTCAATTTGGCGTCGGATTTGGCAAAACGCCATGGCAACACTGGGGCCAGTGCTATAAAATATTCTTAAATCATGTATTTTCGCCAAATACGTCTAGCACGATAATCACATCGCCATATGCATACGCGACGCCAAATTGCCCAGAATCCATACCGTTCCTAGCACAATGATCAGGATCACCAGCGTAGTAAACAATATCAGGTCCAAGTCTTCGCGCTTCTGGCGGCTACGGTCAATATGCAGGAAAAATCGCAAATGAACGATCAGTTGCGCGAGGCCTAAAACACCGACGAGTAGGAGTGTGTTACTGGGGGACAAACCTGCTTTGAGAGCGCCCCAGAAGGACAAAGATGTAAGCAAGATCGCGAGCGCGAAACCGATCAAATAAGTGCGCAAATCGCGATGATAAGGGGCACGTTTATCCATAGATCCAGCCTCCAAAATAAACGATTGAGAACATGCCTACCCAGATCAAGTCAAGGAAATGCCAAAATAGTGCAAAACGTATCAACCTCGTTTTGACTTTAGTAACCAATCCGAACCTTGATATCTGAAGCAGCAGTATAACTAGCCACAAGCAGCCCATTGAGACATGCAGCCCGTGGAGAGGGACAATTCCAAAGAAGGCCGACAGATAGCCACTGCGCGTTGGACCGCCGCCCTGGTCGATCATCGATTTGAAATCAAACACTTCAAGTGTGAGGAAAGTCAGGCCGAGCAGCAAGGTTATAAACAACCAAAACCGCAAGCGGCTGAGGCCAAGATTATATTTGAGTGCCAGTGACGCCATGCCTGCGGTTAGCGAACTCAACAATAGTACGCCAGTTTGCAAACCCAGTGATGTAAAGTTGAACAATTCCTTTGGACCAGGACCCCCGGCAGTTGCCCCGATCATTGTGATGTAGATCCCGAACATGACCCCGAACAGGACCAGATCGCTCATCAGAAAAACCCAGAACCCGAAAATGGTGGTTCCCGTTTCTTCGTCATCCATTTCCGGATGTGGGAGCAGGTTGAGGCCTGGGTGGAGATGCATATCTGGCTGTGTCATCTTAGCCCTCCAACTCGGTCTTGGCATAGCCTGATTAGCAGGAGCATATTCCTGATCGCGGTCTACTGGCGTGATGCTGTGGACCAAGGAGAGCCAAGCCTCATGATCCTTGCGGACCTCATCTGCCGGAATTACCCTCTCATTGTCGATGTCAAAGGACCACCAAATTACAGTTAGTATGATGGCGGTGGTGGTGAAAACGAGGAGCCACCAAATCCACCAAACGGCGGCGAACATCCATATCCCGCTCAGCACGCAGACGATGAAGCCTACCGCTGTGTTTTTGGGCAGTGTGATATCCTCATAGGCATCTTCGCTGGATTGGTATGCGCGGCCGGTAATTTTCGCATCAGCGAAATCATCCCGCTCCTGAACCTGAGGTATAATTGCGAAGTTATATTCCGGCGGCGGCGCGGCAATAGACCATTCCAGTGTGCGCGCGTCCCAGGGGTCACCTGCAGGCACGCGGTTTTGATCGCGTTCGGTAATTGAAACTTTTAGCTGTACTATAACGCTGATCAGCGCAGTTAAAATGCATATAGCCCCGATTGCCGCCACAATCATATAGGGGACGAAATCAGGATCAGTATAGCTAACGGAGCGTCGGGGCATACCCATTAATCCCACCACATAGAGTGGCATAAAGGTGAGAATGAAACCGACAAACCACAGATATACAGATCGCCGACCCCAACGATCATTGAGGCGGAAACCGAAGGCCTTTGGGAACCAGTAGTTATACCCTGCCAACAGGCCAAACAACACGCCTGGGATCAATACATTGTGAAAATGGGCAACAAGAAACAGTGAGTTGTGAACCTGAAAATCGACCGGTGGATTGGCCAGCTGCACCCCGGTCAGTCCGCCGATCACAAACAAGATAATAAACGCTATGCCATAGAGCATTGGAACCGAGAAACGCACCCTTCCGCGATACATGGTCGCCATCCAGTCATAGACTTTTATGCCAGTGGGAATAGCGATCAGCATCGAGGCAATACCAAAAGCAGCATTGATCAGCGCACTTTGCCCCATGGTGAAAAATGGTGCAGCCAGACAGTGAAAGACAGGACTGCAATGCTCATCGTTGCGATCACCAATGAGGGATAGCCATAAAGCCGCTTAGCTGAAAAAGTGGAAAAAATTTCAGAGAAAATACCGTAAGCGGGTAGCACCAGCAGGTAGACTTCGGGGTGACCGAAAAGCCAGAACAGGTTCGGGAAATTCATCATATTCCCGCCCAGATCATTGGTAAAAAAGTGGAAATCCATATAGCGATCAAGCGCAAGAAGGATCGCTGCAACGCTAAGCGGTGGCAATGCAAAAATCATTAGCAGCGACGAACAGATGACCGTCCAGCTAAACAATGGCAGGCGCATGAAAGTCATGCCAGGCGCCCGCATTTTATAGACCGTCGCGATGAAGTTTATCCCGGTTAGCGTCGTGCCGGTACCAGAGAAGACAATCGCCCATATCCAGTAATCCGGTCCGACGCCCGGATTGAATACTGCCCCGGTGAGAGGCGGCAGAGCAGACCATCCGCCAGTTGCAAACTCGCCGACCACCAGAGATACCATTAGCATCATTCCGCTGGCCACGGTCAGCCCCAAACTAATCTGGTTCATTACCGGGAAGGCGACGTCGCGAGAGCCTATTTGTAGCGGGAGCAAATAGTTGATCAGACCGGCCACAAAAGGCATGGCCACGAAGAAGATCATGATCGTGCCATGTGTGCTGAATAGTTGTGCAAAGTGGTCAGGTTCGAGAAAGCCCCCACTCAAACCAAAGGCCTGCTGAGAGCGCATAACAACGCCTTCGATCACGCCGCGCGTCATCATCACCAACGCAAAAGCGATATACATAATACCAATTTTTGTGATCGGTACTAGTCAACCAGTCACGCCACAATGGCCCCCACAGGCGGTAACGCGTCAGGATGAAGAGAACTGCCGCCGCGCCGACAACCACGATGCTTGCAGCTGCACTGGCAACAGCTTCATTGACGCTGGGGGACTCTATAAAAGCTGTGAAAGGCAGCGCGTCGATCGTTAAGCGCCCGAAGATGTCCTGATAAGTCATTTTGCTGCCTCCCCGTTCACAGAGGCACTAAATTCCTTGGTACCTGGCTGTTCGCTTCGAATTATGGGTTTACCATCATGGTATCGCATCACAACCTTGTGAAACAAGTTTGCATCCGGCAATGTGAAATAGACGACGCCATCAGGGACTTTATTATTTGCAAGCGTCGCATGTGCTTCAGCAGTGCTACCGCGCACTGCCAGTTTTGCATAAGCATCCTTGCTGAGTGGAATTCCTTCCGCTTTAACTTTGGCAACCCATGCATCAAATTCAGCAGGTTCCATCGATAGCGCTTTGAACTTCTGATCGACAAAGCCAGTGCCGTTATATTGCAGGTTTTCGCCTTCAAATTCGCCGGTCTGGTCCGCCATTACATGCAATTTTGTGGTCATACCCGCCATGGCATATATCTGTCCCGCCAAAGACGAAATGATGAAAGATTGCATCACCGTGTCTGACGTCAGCGTCATCGCGACCGGATGTTCGACCGGCATGGCCATTTCCCCGACTGTTGCGATGCCTAGGTCAGGATAAATGAACAGCCATTTCCAATCCAGTCCGATGACCTGCACATTGACCGTCGGATTAGAACTTTCAATCGGGCGATAGGGATCAAGATTGTGTGTTGAATGCCACAAATGCCACGACATGATACCGACCAATATCGCTGGCACACCCCACATCGTAATTTCCAGTGGCAGTGAAAAATCCCAAGTGGGTTTATAGTCCGGCCCCCTTCGATTTCGCCGGTATTTTATCAGAATCACCGGCAAAAGAACAAACACCGGGATAATTGCGATCATGGTCAGCGCCGTCACTCGAATAAAATGCGATTTCTGGTCCGCTGCAATCTGGCCGGTCGGATCCATAAAGCTGTCAGACTGGGCGTAAACCGGATCGGCGCTAAAGCCGTATAAAGCCAGGAGAGCATATACTGTCAGCAGTGTTAAGGTGGTAGCAGTTTTTGCTATCATGGATGTCCTCTCACGCATGGTTGGAACGCAACATATATTGGCATAGCACCCTACGTCACATTGGCAAAATCAGGCAGCTCAAACTCCTTAAACTCTTGCCATAATCCCGTTTGATCTTGCAAAAGTCAACACTCAAACTATGCTTTCAAAAGTTTTTGGCTATGCTGACCTACATAGCTGCACTTCGATTCTAGATAAGGTTTACTATGGCCCGTACCTTTTTTTCATCGTTAGCATTGGTGGCATTTTGGCGATCGCTTTGCTGCAGTTGCTATGGCCACCAATCCTATGGTTGTTGCTGCTGCTGGTTCCATTCATCCTGATCGGCACATATGATCTGACCATCGCTAAGCATAATGTATTGCACAATTATCCGGTCATTGGACATCTGCGGTATATGCTAGAATTCATCAGCCCGGAAATTCGCCAATATTTTATTGAAACCAACGAAAGCGGACGGCCATTTAACCGGATCACCCGCGATCTGATTGAAGCGCGCGCGAATGATGGCGACGACACCCTGCCGTTCGGTACGCAAAGCGATATTATGGATGTTGGCTATGCAAGAGCCAATCATTCACTCGCGCCGAAACAGGTGGCGGAGACCGAAGGGCGGGTGATGCTCGGGGGAGATGCTTGCAAGCAGCCATATTCTGCTTCGCGCCTCAATATATCCGCAATGAGCTTTGGCGCGCTAAGCAAAAATGCAATCCGGGCTCTTAATGCCGGTGCAAAACTCGGTGATTTCGCACATAATACCGGTGAGGGCGGTCTTAGCCCCTATCATTTGCAGGAAGGTGGTGATGTCTTCTGGCAGATCGGGACAGGTTATTTCGGGTGTCGCAATAAGGATGGCAATTTTGACGCCGCTAAGTTCAATGAAAATGCCAACAAACCCAATGTGAAGGCGATTGAAATCAAGCTCTCTCAAGGGGCAAAGCCATCGCATGGCGGCGTTTTACCCGCAGCCAAAGTGAATGAAGAAATTGCGCAAATCCGAGGAGTGGAACCACATAAAGATGTAATTTCTCCGCCTGCTCATACTGCGTTTACTACGCCGACAGGCTTGCTAGAGTTTGTCCAGCAATTGCGTGAGGAGACGGCTGGCAAGCCGATTGGTTTCAAGCTCTGTATTGGCAACCGCTCAGAGTTTCTGGCTATCTGCAAAGCAATGCTAGAAACTGGTATTCTCCCGGACTTCATTACTGTCGACGGTGCAGAAGGGGGAACTGGAGCGGCGCCAGTCGAATATTCTGACCGATTTGGAGTTCCGATAAATGAAGGGCTGACGTTCGTCCGCAACAGTTTGATTGGCGTTGGAAAACGGGACAAAATCCGTCTGATATCCAGTGGTAAAGTTGCAACGGGATTTGATATGATCGAGAAGATCTCACTCGGGGCAGATATGTGTAATTCTGCCCGGGCGATGCTATTTTCGATTGGCTGTATTCAGGCGCTGGCTTGTAACACCAATAAATGCCCGACTGGGATCACCACGCAGGACCCTTGCGCACTAAGGCAGTCAATGTTGAGCTCCGCAAATACCAAGTTGCCAATTATCATCGTCGCACGATGCAAAGCTTCACCGAAATGCTCGGCGCTATGGGTCACATTTCTGCAAGCGAGCTTACACCAGCAAGCATTAAGCGACGGATCGGCAACGAGCGAGAGCTAAGCTACGCTCAGCTTTATCCCAATCTCGATCAAGGTAGTTTGCTGGGCCAGGACATTCATCCTGAGTTTGCTGACGATTGGGTTCGTGCTTCGGCTGATCGATTTTAAGCTGGTGGCAATTAATCACAGCCGAAACCACTAAGATGGGAGCGAGATAATGAGCAAGAAAAATGTGTGCGAAGTATTGTTGGATATCCTTGCAAATGCCGGTGGACGGCAGATTTTCGGTGTAGTTGGTGACGCCCTAAATCCATTTCTCGAAGCAATGCGCGACGACGAGCGGTTTGAATGGAAAGGTATGCGACATGAAGAAAATGCAGCCTATGCTGCATATGCTCAGTCTCATTTGACTGGTGGGATTGGTATTTGCGCCGGAACAGTTGGTCCTGGCGCGCTGCACCTGATCAATGGTCTTTACAACGCTAAGCGCGAAGGAGCCGGTGTGATAGCGATTACCGGTCAGGTTGCCCATAAAGAACGTGGCACAGGATATCATCAAGAAGTCAATCTGGAGAAAATATTTGATGATGTCTGCGGTTATCAGGCGATCATCCATACACCAGAACAGATACCGCGCCTGGCACAGATTGCGGTGCAGCGCGCGCTATTGAATCGAGAAGTTGTTAGGATTGAGCTTCCCATTGATGTCTCTGAACAAGCAGTTCCAAGCCTACATCAGGTTCACGAGCTGGTGAGAACGCCGTCCACTTTGATCCCGCCAATTGTACAACTTGACCATGCAGCCGATCTCATCAATGACGGAAAGAAAATTGCCATCTTTGCTGGCGTTGGTTGCCGCGAGGCCAAGGATGATGTCATCGCTTTGTCAAAGCGTCTTCACGCCCCGATCACTCATACCCTAAAAGGCAAGGACATCTTCGACTATGACGATCCCAATGTCGTTGGAATGACGGGATTAATTGGCAATCCCGGCGGCTATCATGCAGTCAACGACTGCGATGTGCTGATCATGCTCGGGACGGACTTTCCTTATGAATGGTTCCTGCCAGAGAAAGCAAAGATCATTCAGGTTGATCGCAGCATCAAGCACCTTGGACGTCGTGCGCCGATTGCTGCCGGATTACTCGGAGATGTGAAAGCGACGCTCGATCTCCTATTGCCAAAATTGATCAAAAATCTGACCAGAAGTTCGTTGATAGTCAGGTCAAATTATGCGGCAAGTGGCTGGTCCATCAGGACAAGGAGGCCAGCGTCGACCGGGCGATGGAGCCTCTCCATCCACAAATATTTGCGCGTCAAATTTCCGAGCAAGCCGCAGATGATGCAGTGTTTGCGATGGACATTGGCGAATGCACAGTCTGGGTAGCGCGCCAGACTCGAATGCAAGGTGATCGGCGTATGGTCGGCTCCTTCAACCACTCGTCCTTGGGATCGGGATTACCATCGGCGTTAGGGGCTTCTGCACTTGATCCGACCCGTGAAGTTTGGGCATTTTGTGGCGATGGCGGGTTCGCGATGGCGATGCAGGATTTTCTTTCAGCTGTTCGCTATGACTGGCCTATAAAAGTGATTGTGTTCAACAATTCTACGCTTGGCTTTGTGAAGATGGAAATGGAGGTGGCGGGCTATGCGTTGAATCCCGCTGCTACTGATCTGATAAATCCCGACTTCGCTGAATTTGCCAAGATTTGCGGCGGAGACGGCGTGCGCGTTGAACATGCCAAAGACATTCCCGCAGCCATTGCCAAGGCCAAGTCCAGCACCAAACCGTTTATCATCGATGCTGTCGTGACCGATGGCGAACTGGTTATGCCGCCAAGCATACAGGCCGATATGGCTTGGGGTTTTGGTATGTCAAAACTAAAAGAGGGAATCCTGCTCACCAAGGGCGAGCATGTCCAATGGGATAATTGGGTCAAGGAGCTTAAAGCGAAGATTTAAACCTTAGGAGAAATATCTTATGTTAAAATCAATGATATTGGGATGTGCACTTTTAGCTGTTACTTCGCTACGCCTGTCCAAGCCGAGACTTCAGCTCAAGATGTATATGGTGATTGGGAGCTCGAGGGCGGCAAGCTGAAAATTCGAATTTCAGATTGCGGAAATAATACACCTTGCGGCGTTACTACCTGGATCGCGGGCGATGCAAACAACGAAATCCGCGATGTTCACAATCCTGATCCAGCATTGCGCGGTCGTCGCTTGATCGGCTTGCAAGTTCTGTATGGCTTTAGGGCCGAGGAAGGGAAGTGGATGTACGGTCAGGTCTACGATCCAAAGATTGGTGAAACTTTCAGAGCCACGCTAGAGCGGCAACCAAATGGCGTGCTTAAGATGGAAGGTTGTTTCGGCCCGTTTTGTAAAACTGAGATATGGTCCAAAATATAAATTTGGTCGAACAATTCAAAACTAGAACGTTTGCTGCGTACCAAAACTATTTCAAAGGAGATAAACATGACACTGCCTGATGAAACTACCGAAACGTATGAAGTTCGCGAAGTTGTATCCCGGTTCACAAATGCAACAGAATTTGAGGATGCAGTCGAAGCTGTTGAAAACCACGGCATTGACCGCGCAGATATCTCAATGATAGCCAGCCATGATGCTGTTCAAAAGAAATTGGGGCATCACTACTCCTCCCTATCACAAATAGAAGAAGACGGTTCCGTTCCGCAAACGTATTTGCCTCTCGCCACGACGTTGCGGAAGGCAAAGCGGCGGCCATTGGTTTGCCGACATATATCGGCGGCGCCGGTGCAGGCATTGCAGTCGTAGCAACCGGTGGCACCGTTGCTTTTGCAGCTTTAATCGCCGCGGCCGGCGCTGCGGCCGGCGCGGGGATCGGTGGACTAATCGCCCACGCTATCGGGAAGCACCATGCGGATTATATGGAAAAGCAATTGATCGATGGCGGATTGTTACTTTGGGTAAGAGTTAAGGATGACTCACAAGAAGCGGAAATTATAGAACTGTTGAATTCTCTTGGCGGAGAGGATGTACATGCCCACTCAATTACACGTTATTGGGGCACGAATGACGTTCCGTTACATGATTTTGACCCAGATCCATTTCTGGAACGCTTTCGATAGGCGAACTTATATCGGTAAGGAACAGAATTTGTTAAATTGGAGGAGTCATAATCCATAGTTTGTGACATTGTGTGCTGCAAATGTCATAGCAACTCTTAAAGCTGTTGCGACAAAAGGTGGTAGTTTTGAAATACATGACATTCATCGGTAAAAACACCGAATTTTAACCTGGTACAGCTGAGGATATGTGCTGGGCTTAGGTTCCAGCCTGGAATGTTTCAGCTATTGCCAGCAAGCCCAGGCATAACAGCCAATATACCATTGGTTATCATTTCAACCGCGATTGCGAGTAATATCATGCCCATTAGTCGTGTCATGATTACGCGCATAGTCTCAGTCAACACCTTGCCGAAATAGGATGCAAAAAGAGCACTGCGAAAAGCAGAAGCAGTATCGCGGCAATCACCAACGCGACCGGTGCCATCGCGCCACCACTTCCCGAATGACTCGTATAGATAATGATCGTTGCAATAGTGCCGGGTCCGACAATCATAGGAAATGTTATAGGATAAAATGCAAGGCCGGAAAGGTTGGCCATATCCTCTTTTTCCGCCTTCGAACCATGATGGGATGTCGACTCAGAACCATTGAGCATAGACCACGCAATATGGGCCAGCACCGCTCCACCAGCTATACGAAATTGATCAACGGTGACGCCAAAAAACTAATGATCTGTTGACCTGCCAATAGAATAACAGTGCACATTATCGCTGAAAAGATGACAATCTTTGTCGCCAAAACGCGCTGTTGCCCAACTGTAAACTCGGCAGTAAGTGCCAAGAAAATTGGCAAGTTTATAAACGGATTCATAATGGCAAAAAAGCGCCAAAGGCTTTTACAAGCGTTGCCTCATCCATCCGTATCCCCTTTCCCGATTAGCAGCCGTTATTTGATATACCTAATTCACGAATAGAATAATAGTCAAAGACGAAATGGATCGCCCGTTATCTTAGCAAACCGTACATAACAATTGATCATTGCTTTGAATCTGTGCCTCCCTTTTTCAAATTGTAACTGTAACGCTATTCCGCGATCGGTTTCTTGGCAATTGGTATAGCTCAACAAAGTATTTCCAGATGATAGAGGTTGGCTTGCAAGGTCAGGTATTCAGCCAATAAGGCGAATATTAAAAATAGTTCATAATCTCGAAACATGTCCGAAATGTTCCAATCTTTAGATGGGGGTCATATCTCCGGTCGATCATTATCTGACGGTCAGCCGGACAATCGGAATAACAAAATGTCAAAGGATTATCAATGAACAGGAAATTCGAACCCGGATATTTGGCTCTCTTTGCGTCCACCGCTATAGCTGGTGTGGCTGGATGGGGATTGTCCTCAATTGATGCGACGGATACTTCGAACATCGAATCGCAAATGTCTAGCGTCACAGGCAAGCAAGCCTCGCTCCAACCGATAAAGATGCAATCCAAATCTGGTAGCGTGGCTGATGTTGTTCAAGCGGTGCAACCTGCCGTTGTTTCGATTACGGTTGAACAAAAAACTCGAACTCTAGCTTTGGTTTCACCGGCCGGGGAGGCGGTTCTCTAGAAGATATGATGCGCCAATTTATGGGTCGCGGTAGCGGTCAACAACCGGTACCCCGTGAAAAATCCAAGGCTCTGGGATCAGGGTTTTGATTAGTAACGATGGATACATACTGACCAACAACCATGTCGTTGAAAATGGAAACAGATTCTTGATCGAATTTTCCGATCGCAGTGTTGTTGAAGCCAGTCTTGTAGGCGGCGATTCCGAAACAGATATCGCAGTTCTCAAAGTCCCCGCAAAACCGTCCATAAAACCGCTATCTCTGGCAGACTCCAATCAACTGCGCACAGGAGAAACTGTGATCGCTATCGGCAATCCATACGGTGTGGGTCAAACCGTCACTACAGGCATCGTGTCGGCTAAGGGAAGGTCGCTTGGGAACAGCAATTATGTCGACTATATCCAAACTGACGCTCCGATTAATCAGGGCAATTCCGGTGGCCCGCTATTGAACGCCGCTGGTCAAGTCATTGGAATTAACACGGCGATCTATTCTCCAAGTGGCGGGTCGGTCGGGATTGGCTTCGCGGTCCCCTCCAACACCGTCAAACGGATAGTTGGCCAGTTGAAGAAAAATGGCCGCGTCACAAGAGGCTATTTGGGTATTGGAATTCAGGATGTCACGCCCGCAATTGCTTCGTCGATGGATCTGGCAAAATCGGAAGGTGCCATTGTTACCGCCGTTAGCAAGGGCAGTCCATCTTTCGGAAAGCTGAAGCCTGGAGACATTATAACAAAATTTGACTCGATTCCCATTCGGACAGCTCGGGATTTGAGTAAGGCGGCGGCGTTTGCAGAAATTGGTGAATCTACAAAATATCGGTGATCCGCGGCGGCAAGAATGTAAACGTCAACCTCGCGCCGAGAAGGTTAGCTGGAAAAGTTGATAGCCCGGTATCTGTCGATGCATCAGGTGATAGCGGAAATTCTCCCACGCTCGGTGTGACCATTGCCCCGCTGGCCAATGCCAGACCAGAATTGGGCGGTGTCTCTGATCAACAAGGGGTTATGGTGACAAGCGTTGAGAATGACGGGCCAGCGGAACGTGCAGGAATTCGAGCAGGAGATATAATTGAACGGTTCAATCAGGCACTTGTAACCAGCCCTACGGACCTGGTGACTGCATTGAAGAACAGCAGAAAGAAAATCGTACCTGTGTTGGTTAATCGCCAAGGTGCCAAACAATTTATCACCATCAAATTGGGATAGACAATGGATCCGACCCTACCTCCATGAACATGGAGGTAGGGTTTTTCGACAAACTTCAAAAAACTGATAAGGTTGGTTATGAGTTACAAAATCCTAGTCATCGAAGACGACCATAAGACGTCAGACTATATTGCCAAAGGGTTGGGCGAAGAAGGTTATACTGTGGATCAGTCCACAAATGGCCAGGACGGATTGTTCATGGCATCCGGCGGCGCTTATGATGCTATAGTGCTGGATCGGATGCTCCCAAAGATGGATGGAATGGCCGTATTGAAGGCAGTGCGAGCGGCAGATATCAACACGCCAGTGATTATTTTGTCAGCCCTTGGAACGGCTGATGACCGGGTCGAAGGATTGCTGGCAGGATCCGATGACTATCTGACCAAACCATTTGCGTTTGCAGAATTGCTTGCTCGGTTGATGCTGATGATCCGAAAAGGTGGAGCCGAAAAGACAGAAACCATTCTTGAATGCGGAGACTTGAAACTTGATTTGTTGTCGCGAAAAGTGAGACGCGGGGATCATGAGATTGAATTGCAACCGAGGGAGTTTCGTTTGTTGGAGTATCTAATGCGACACGAAGATCAGGTAGTTACGCGCACTATGCTGCTTGAAGGCGTGTGGGACTATCATTTTGATCCGGGAACAAATGTGATTGATGTGCATATTAGTCGATTGAGGCGCAAAATTGATGATCAAGCTGACTTCAAACTGCTGCATACCGTTCGCGGGGCGGGATACCGGCTTGGTACAAATTAGAGCTGGCAAATGATATCAAGGCTTAACTCTTATTTTGGGTCGACGATCAATCGTCTCATAATGGCAGTTTTTTTGCGTTGGTGGTTCTTAGTGGTGCCGTGCTATTATATGTTAACAACGCCAGTCAGCGGACATTGGAGAGCGAGCAGCGGATGTTCGCCATGCAATTGCACGATAGCTTGTTAGTGCAGTATCGCAGTGGAGGACTAAACCGCCTCGCGGTTGAAATCGAAAAACGGCTGCAGCTCAGTCAAAACCGAGATTCAGTCATTTTGCTCATATTGCCAGATGGCAGAACAATAGCCGGAAATTTGACGTTTTCCGACGAAATTGGCCGGATTTCGGAATCCTGGGTGGTAAGAGATCTTTACCGTGTTGGGTCATCTAAATCCGAACCAATGGGTATTACAACAACCTCGCTCCCAGGTGGCGCGCGCTTGTTGACCGGGCACTTGCTGAGTGCCGGGCAACAGTTAAGCCGGATCAATCAAAATGCGATGATAACAGCTATCATCCTCGCAATCCCCATTTCGCTCGTTATCGCTTTCTTACTGGCGCGAATGATCAACAGGCGGTTATCCAAAATTGCTTCAATCACCAAAGCCATTGAGCGTGGCGATATGAAAAGCAGACTTCCAGTCGGAAAAGATGATGGTGTATTTGATCAGTTGAGTAACGGGATAAACCAGATGCTTGACAGGCTCGAAATTGTTGTATCAGAGCTTCGACTAATGACCGATGGACTGGCTCATGATTTGCGGTCGCCGGTTACCCGGTTGAAAGCAACTATCGACCAAGCGCTGGTTGAGACAACGGATGAAAATGCCGTCGATACACTTGAAAAATATCGGTCGAATCCGAACATCTTCTGAGCATGCTATCTACGGCGCTCCAGATAAGCCGGGCCGAGGCAGGGATCGGCAAAGACCGGTTCCAGAATGTTTCAATATCTCAATTGCTAATTGATTTGTCAGAAATATACGGGCCTTTGGCTGAAGAACAGGGTGTTGAAATCGTTGTTAGGGCTCCCAAAAATTTGAACGCCGAAATCCATCGGGAGCTAATCAATCAAGCTCTGGGCAATTTGATCGAAAACGCGCTGAAATATGCAAGTACGGCTGACGAAATAGTTCTAGATGCGGAAGCGACCGATGATGGATTTATATTGATCGTTTCCGATAATGGTAGCGGTATCCCAGACGAACAAATGGCTAAGGCGTTAAAACGATTTGGCAGACTTGATCCCGCTAGGCAGGAAAGCGGTTCAGGGCTGGGACTATCATTGGTGGAAGCGGTTGCGAAACTACACGGCGGCGGTCTGCTGCTAAAGCAGAATGCTCCTGGATTGAAAGTGGAAATATTCCTAAAAAATGCCGACAATAACTTCGGTTAGTCGCAACTCATCTGGGTTGCAGATAACGATGCAGTCCGCATAGAATTGTTACAAATTTTTAACCGTTGGCCCACTTCATGGTCATCATGAATCGCATAAAAGAAAAAAGTGACGCGAACATTGGGTTAAAATTCGTTTCATAGCATAGCCACGATGTCTTTGAGGGCACTCCTCCCTTCCAAAGGATTGTCAGCCCCTGAAATGGCAGTCCTGCTCGAAGGCATCGTGGTTCTATGTGCACTTTTCGGATTCTTAAAACTTGTCGTGCGTTTTTACGCCGTGCTCAGGAGCAGCCTGATTTGGGAAACTCGCGCACGCGTCCGTCGTTAGCGGAATTGATTGCAAGCTCGCTTCTCCAACCTTGGCTCCGCGTAGAAAAATTAATGACCATTCATAAAAAAATACGCCGGTTTTGTAGCCAGCGCTAAAAGCCTTGTTTAAACATTCGTCAATCAACCGATAGAGAATGAAAGCTAGATGCCAGTCAATTTAAATGAACCCGTTTTCGCGAACAAAGGTTCGATTGCAAAAATCAGCAAGGAACCCAGAAAGCGTCTAACAAAATGCCAAATTACGATATCAACATATACCTTAGTCTAAAGAACTTGCATCCTTTTCACCGCCATTGATTTGAGTAGGCAATGACGCGGCGCGACATATGTCAATTTGGCGTATTGTTTAAAGGTGATATTTCACTCGCTAGAGTGTCTATTTCAACTTTGTATTTCGATCTTTCGGAGTCTGAAATCTGTCCGCTTATTTTAGAGAGTACCTTTTGTAACAGCGAAACGAGCGCTTCGGCTGCACCATAAGTGTCGCCGGCAAGCGTGGCTGATTGAGCGGAGTCAAAGTCTTGCATAAGAAGCTGAGCATCTTCAACTGAAACAAACCCCGAAAGCATAGATATTGAAGAGCGCAGAGGTTGAAGGTCCATTGGTTGATCGCCAGACCCACCTTCCATTGCATTGTGAACAAGACGGAATGCGCGATTGATAATCTGCCCTCCGATAACTTGCTGAGGATTGCCGGATTCTTCAGAGCCATCTGGAGCCTTAACGGTAATCGTGCTTACTTCCCCTTGGGGGCTTATCTCGGCTTGATAGTTATATTTCTTACTCGGAAAAGAGGCGGAAAACCCGTTCTCAGATTTCGAAAATTTTAACTTCCCCGAATTGCCCGATGCTAACTTTTCTGCCGCTTCAAGAACTTTCAAGGGGGGCTGCACGTCTTGGGAGGATGAGCTTGCATCAACATCAGCTGGATTTGGGTTTTCTGAAGTGCAGGCAAGCAAAAGTAAAGTTGGGCAGGCAACTAGCGCTACAACCCGCAGTTTTCGAAAAGATATAAGGCGCATATTAACTCCTATTGAAAAATTTCAGCACTGAGTATGCCAACTTGAATAATCTACCAATTTCGATTGCGTAACTCTCGAAGACGGGACGGCCAGCAAATAACTGATCGCATCTCCCAATTCAATCCGGCACTGCGAGATTGAAAATCTCGGTACCCGATCATTTTTAAATAGAACTATTGTACAGTCTCGCTATCTTCAATTTCTTTGTGGGCGGAAGCGAATGCGTCGCGAACCCACTTTTCGTGAGCGCTCTCTAAGTTCGTCCGCAGAACATCACCTCCATGTTTTGCAAGCTTTTCGATAACACGATCAGAAATAGTATTCGGTACCATTATGAATAGCGCTGCCTGCTCAGGTTTGAGCATCGAGGCAATGTCTTTCATGAATTTGTTGCTAATACCGTAATCCGACAATGCATTCGCCAACGCGCCGGAGGCGGCGCCTGCTAGAACGCCAATTATCGGCGCAAAAAGACTAAGCCGATAAGTAGCCCCCAAAATGCTCCGCCGCTAGTAGCTGCCGTCCACCTGTTGACCATTTGGTTGAGCTTTACTTTGCCTTTATCGTCCACGTGGGCAACAACAGCATCCGATACTTCTACAAGATACTCTTGAGACATCTGAAAAAGGTCAAGGCGGGCCTCCTCCGCTGTATTCTCGTTGTCATACCCAATTACAATAAGTTCTGACATTGTTTCTACCTCTGATTTAATTCCGCAGTTTGTAGCAGGATTCGCGGTATGAATACTCCAACATCCACCAAAGGCAATTATAATTCGACGCAATTATGATCGGCTTTGGGCAGCTTCAACCGCGTCATCTTTCGACCGAATCGGGAGAACTTTCTAAGGAAAACAGCAGATTATGCTGAATCCAATCAATTCATTACAATCGAATATTACAATTAATTAATGTGCGATCCAACTCTACGTCAGGTTTCCGAGGCTAAAAGAACGGTATGGCAAGGATATCAGGGTCGATATCCACTTGTCATTACTAGGTCACGATCCCTTCGAGAGAGATCCTCCCTTCCTATGGTCTGGATCATCCCCCCGATGAGACAGCCCTACTCGGAGGGGTCGTGATTACAAGCAACCGCCTCTGGAGCTTGAAACTGATCTGGATTGCATTGTGCGGTCCAGGTATAGCTGGTTCACCATGACCGTAAGAAGGGCCGAAAGCTGGCCTAAGGTTTACTACCAAACTTAGAAAATTAAATTGGCACGGGCATTTCGCATCCTATCATCCGGACAGATTATATGTTCGGGTTTTGATTTTGCTATATGCAAATTCAATTAGGAACGATGCTAGGATCATTCCGGCCAATATCCAAAGGTGGTACCGCGTGTCTTCGACGCGCCAGACCTGCCATATCAATGCTCCAAAAGCGACAGCAGTGGCAATCATTCCTACTAAGGAAATCCATGCCCGGCTTTCCATTTCTTTTGCTTTGCGGACGGCAACCAGATTGACCGCAAAGAAAATCAGCAGAAACCCTGCACTTCCCATCGTTGCAATGGCGTTAAGCGGTAAGAAATTGACCAAGGCCAATGCACAAACCGCGTACAAAAACATGCCTTCAAGTGGTTGCCCACGAATATTACGTTCCAGTTCTCGCGGAAGTTCACCGGATTTCGCGATCGTGTAAGTTAGCCTGCCTGCCCCGTAATAGGTGGCATTAATCGCCGATGAGGTTGCCAGCAGAGCGGCTATCGTCACTATGATTCCAAACGGCCCCATAATACTATGTGCTGCGAATGACAGCGCTGAATCAGAATTCGCCGAGATTTGATCGAATGAAAGATGGCCCAAAACAACGATCGCAATTAGGACATAAAGTACGATGGCAATCAGAACGCCGCCTACATAGGCAATGGGCAAAGTCCGTTTTGGATTTTTGATATCTTTCCCCGCGTTGGCAATAAGTTCAAAGCCTTCATAGTTTAAGAAAATGATCATTGCTCCTGCCAATATTTCGATGGGAGGGGCGTAATCTGCCGGTGCCATCTGGCCCCAATCCAGCGGCATTGCGAGACCAACAACTATGAAAATTAGCAACAGTGCCATCTTACCTATGTTGAAGATATTCTCCGATCGTACGACGAGATCCGCACCAAAAGTATTCACAACCGCCAATGCGATCAACAACCCACTGGCAAAAACCTGGATGGGCAAAGCAAGGTGGTCCGGCGCCAACAAAGTCGCCGCATAGCTACCGAACGCATAAGAATAGACTGCAAGCAAGACCATGTAACTCATGGAGAGCAGAATATTGATCGCGCCAGAAAATAGACCGGGTCCGAAACCGCGCAGTAGAAATTCCACCGTACCCCCAGAACTGGGATATTTGAGTGTTAGGCGCAAATAGGAATAGCTCGTCAGAAGGGCTACAATACCTGCGACAATAAAGGCAACTGGCGCAGCGCCTTTGGTTAACTGGACGGTCAAGCCGGTGACAGCAAAAATACCCCCGCCAACCATCCCGCCAATGCCAATGGACAGCGCAGTCAAAGTACCGATTTTCGAAATCTCTGTTTTGTCATTCTGGCCCGTTCGTAAATAATAAGATTCAGATGTAGAACGCTTCCACATTGCTAATGCATAGAAGGAATTGCAGCATGATTTCAACAGTGAGCGAATTGGCGGTGTCCTATTATGCGCATTCGCTACGTTCAATGGAACACTTTCAGACTAACGACGGAAGAGGGCCTCGAGCTGCCATAAATGTCTTGTTGGACGGCATGTATGCCTGCTTTGGCGCCGAAAATGTAGGCAAAACGAAAATCTATAACGCTTGCTTCGCCCTATTGCCCAGGGATTGACCTAATGGTAATTTGAGCGCGGCCGAACTGTACATATTCCAGATGAAATTGTTAAAATCATGGACGTAGTGCGCGATTGTCAGTTTTTAGTTACTGCCTAGGTTTTGGGCCAAGAGGCCATGTAGGAAGGATAATTTATGCTACCCCCAAGAATAACATTGCCGCTGGCTCACCGGTTACTCGGAAGCGATTCAAAGGCCCTCGACAGTGAAGAAAAAGAGTCGTTGAAGGCATCGCTGAGCGCAAACCGATTAGTGCGGATGCTGGCGAATTGGCTGAGCAGCGAGACGGTTTCTGGGATAGGTCTGCCGATAAGGTCGCAAAAGTCGGAGGGTCTTGGCCCTTCATCTTCGGCTTTTTTATCTTTCTTATGGCGTGGGTTGGAACGAATTCCATCTTTCTCGCCAAATCAAGTTCTGCATTCGATCCATATCCCTACATTTTTCTTAATCTGGTTCTTTCCATGCTAGCTGCGATTCAGGCGCCGATCATTATGATGAGCCAGAACCGCCAAGCAGAAAAGGACAGGATCGCTGCATCGCACGATTACGAAGTCAATTTACGGTCCGAAATTGAGATATTGAGTGTACAGGAAAAATTGGACATCTTGCGGAATGAGCAACACGTGACTTTGCTTGATCAACAGCAGGAAATTCTGGCATTGCTTCGCGACATAAAAGGTCGCGATGCATAGCGGAATTTCGGATTGTCGGCATATTGTGTATTGGGTAACCTCGTAGAGAGGCGGCCGGTCTGCTTGAATATATCCGCGTAGGCTATCGGTGAGGGTAAACGCGCCGTGCGTCGAGGTTCGATAAAAGCAACTTTTAGCAAAGAATACAGCAATGGCGCTGATAGCCTTTCTTGCTCAGAATTTGCGGCCAAGCTATATCATTTTTATCATGCCTTAGAGTGCGACGCGTGAGTACGAGGCAATAGCGACGAAAAAACGCTGGATCATTGCTGAGATTTGAGCATAATTATGTGAAGCGGCAAACAAGGAATAATACCATGGCTAACGAAAAAGACTTACCACACTCACCTGGTCCAGCTGGTGGATGGGGATCGATGACCGGTATTGCTGAGACGTTCGGAGAGACTTGGCCTACGCCCACCGCTCTTGACAGTTTACGGCGTTTGAACAAACCAAAGGGTGTAATGTGCAGCAGTTGTGCTTGGCCTAAACCTGTCAACTATTCCGCGTTCGAATTCTGCGAAAATGGTGCCAAAGCTACCTTATGGGAACTGACAAGTGCTCGTTGTCGCCCGGAATTCTGGAACGATCATACGGTAACAGAACTGCGCGATTGGAAGGATCACGATCTGGAAAAGACCGGCCGTCTAACACACCCGATGAAATATGATTCCGATAGCGACCGATATATAGCGGTTAGTTGGGACGAGGCGTTCACCGAAATCGGCGAAACGCTCAAACCGCTCGATCCGGAAGCTGTTGTTTTTATGCTTCAGGCCATGCTGGTCTCGAGGCATCCTATCTTTATGCCTTATATGCGAGGTTTTTTGGCAATAACAATCTGCCACAGAGTTCAAATATGTGCCACGAAACCACTTCGGTTGGTCTCACTAAGGTTATCGGCTCCCCGGTTGGAACAATCGTATGGGAAGACCTTGAAGAGACCGATTGTTTCTTCTTTTTGGCCAGAATCCCGGAACCAATAGCCCCCGCTTCCTGCACCCCCTGCAGGAAGCCAAAAAGCGCGGTGCCGCAATCGTCACCTTTAACCCCATTATTGAACAAGGTCTGGTATCTTTCGTTAACCCACAAAGCCCACTGGATATGCTAACGGGCAATGAAACAAAAATTTCAGATCAATATCATCAACTAAAGTCTGGCGGCGATGTAGCCGCCATAATGGGCCTCTGTAAGGTTGTTTTGGCAGCTGACGATCTCGCAGTTGCAAACCGTGAAAAGCGGATTCTTGACACTGAATTTATCGAACAACACACAATTGGATTTGACGCCTTTCTGGATACGGTGCGGGCTACAAAATGGGCCGACATAGAAAAAGAGAGCGGGCTGACACGTGCCGCGTTAGAAGAAGCTGGTGAGACCTATATTAAGGCTGAGAGAGTGATTGGCGTTTATGGGATGGGGCTAACACAGCACACTCATGGGGCTCTTAATATTGCGATGTTGGTCAATCTGTTACTGATGCGCGGAAACATCGGACGGCCAGGTGCGGGGTGCTGTCCGGTACGCGGCCATAGCAATGTGCAGGGCCAACGGACAGTTGGAATTGCCGAAAAAGCACATTTGGTGCCCCTGGAGAAGTTGGAGGCGCTGTTTGATTTCAAACCCCCGACCAAGGATGGGATGAATGTGGTCGAAGCGGCCGAAGGGCTATTTGCTGGCAAGGTCAAGGCGTTCATCTGTTTGGGCGGGAACCTGATGCGGGCAATGCCTGATCTTGACCGGATGGAGAAACATTGGCCGGAGCAGGACTTGACCGTAATGATATCCACCAAACTCAATCGTAGCCATTTGTTTCCAGCCAAGAAGGCGTTCATCCTTCCATGCCTGACCAGGACTGAGATCGATGAGCAGAGCGGCGGCAAACAAGCGGTTACCACTGAGGATAGTTTCTCCATGATCAACGGTTCGGTTGGTCACCGCGAACCCGCATCACCGGATCTTAAAAGTGAACTAGCTATTGTGACGGGGATGGCGAAAGCCTCACTTACACCCAACCCTAAGGTAAAATGGGACGAATGGACAGCAGATTACAGTCTGGTACGGGACCTTATTGAAGCAACCTATCCAACTGATTTTCGGGATTTCAATAAACGAATGTTCGACGCTGGCGGGTTTTACCGGGGCAATGGCGCCCATGAACGTATCTGGAAAACTGAGAGCGGCAGGGCTGTATTTACCGATCCAGGCCGACTTAACTCTCTCGGCTTTAGCGATGCGCCTGATCGCTACCGTCTACTAACGATGCGATCCAATGACCAATTCAATACTACGATCTACGGCTATTCTGATCGTTTTCGCGGGATCGAAGGTACACGCGATGTTCTGCTGATGAACGAAAAAGATATTGCTGAGGCAGGTTTACGGATGGCCAGTTGGTTCGGCTTACAACAGATATAGACGACGGCGAGGATCGCAGTTTAGGCGGTTTAAAATTGACGGCATATAAAATTCCGCGCGGGACGGTCGCCTCTTACTACCCGGAATGCAATGTGCTGGTTCCAATTACCCATCATGATCAGTTATCAAAAACGCCGGGATCAAAATCTGTCCCTGTACGGATCGAAGCTGATTTAGCAGAATGACCCACCGTTCAATGCCCGCGATAGTAGTCCTGGTGACACCACAGAGGTCATTCTTGTTGTTCAAAAGTGCCTTGGGACACGGCGCGCTGAAAGACGGTAATGCCTATTGCTAATCGCGAACGCGCAGATGGGGCGTTCGATCAGTTGAGCGAGGCTTCGGATTAGGATTATGAGGCAACCATATGTTAAATGACATGATCAATATCTGCCCCCTCGGTAGAATCTTTTTCGGTCTGCTGTCGTTGGCATGTGGAGCCAAGCACATGAATTACACGGCTCTGTATTTAGAATGAAACTTATGCCAGCTGAAAATGATAGCGCAAAATCAAAGTGTAGGCAGCGCGGGGGGTGGAGGTCGTTTGGTTTAGGAATATGTTCAAATTTGGCTAGAGGTGAAATTTGGTCGCACTGCGCAAGTGTGGGCTTTTTCGGATTTTTATCTATCTTTCCCTTGATGGCAGTTTTCGTGCTCGTTTATGGTCTCGCTTTTTCTGCGCCGGAAATAGAGGCGCATATAGCCGCGTTCAGACCCTTCCTGCCAACCAACGTTTATTCGGTGCTTGCAGCTCGATTAAAAGACCTTTCGGCTTATCCAGTCTCGCATATGACAGCAGGATTGATTATAACGTCCTTGGTTTCACTTTATATGGGATCGCGTGGCACTAAATATACCATTTTCCTTATCAAAGTAGTGTATCATGAGTCTGCCAATCGTAGCTTCTTTCGCGAAATAATCGTGGCATTGATAGTGACATTGGGGGCTTTGCTCGTCCTCAGTATCGCACTCGCAGGATTGGCGATCGCCCCGTTGTTGACTCAGCACTTTCCATTTCCAGATGCTATCAAAACTGCAATATTCTGGGGGCGGTGGCCGATACTCGCCTGCATGATATTTGTTAGCATCATTATTCTCTATAATGCTGCATCTGTAAACGGCGCGCGTCCATTTCGGGCGCATGCTGCCGGAGCAGCCCTTGCCGCTGTTCTTTGGCTCATTCTTTCCGTCGGATTTTCTTACTACGTTTCTAATTTTGGCCGCTATAGCTTTATTTTTGGAACGCTTTCAGCGGCGGTCGTGCTCATGTTATGGATCTATTATTGCTCTATTATTATTGCACTTGGTGCTGCTGTGAATTACCAACTTGAGACCGAATCAAGGTGAATTTTTAGCTCAATCCCATATCGCCCTAGAGTTTTAATGTGCCTTAAGAGCAAACGATTAATGAACGGACGAAGCGCCGATGGCCAACGCAACTGGCGCATTATTTACGATCCTGACTTGGTTTGTTAACTTGTGTAGCTTTTTAGACTTCTATCAAGTCTGTGGCTCTCTAATTTTTAGGTATCTAGCAAGGTGAATTAGGCAATACTGGATAAGAGTAAGGACTGGTTAAAAATGAGGATTTGAAAGAATCTAAATATTTTAAGCGATTGCCATCCAAAGTTGCAACTTGTGCGCTTCTTCGATTATGCATTTTTGCTCAATTTTTAACTATTTACTTTACGAAAATAATTTTGCTGCCTAAATTTTGTTTAGCTTTAGAGACCTTAGATTAGGATTTACCAATCGCATTACCTCTGACGTCTTTTGACAAGGCATTTCGAAGGCTGATTGACCTTGCTAAACCAATCGGTACAGAAATTTTGCCATTGGAGCGAACCGGAAGGCGCCGCTTAGCTGATCCAGTAACGGCACTTGTTGATTCACCCGCAAGCGATTTATCGGCTATGGACGGTTACGCTGTCAAAGAGCTGAAAAACCTTAGCTGGCATATTACAGGAGATAGTTATGCAGGTGAGGCTGATCCCCCGCCACTCAATTCGGGTGAATGCCGATATGTAACGACAGGAGCCAGAATTCCGGAAAATTGTCAGTCAGTTATTCCGCATGAATTAGTTGAAATCCTGCGAGATAAAGTTTCACTCAGTGGGCGGCGCCCGCAAAATCTCATATTAGACGGAAGGGAGAAGAATTTAAGGTTGGTGATCTAGTTGTGGAGATTGGTACCATCATCACACCCCAAGTAATGGTTGCTTTAGCAGCGTGTGACGTCCGGGAGGCTAAAATATGGAAAAGAGCCCGATTATCGGTTATTGCAACGGGTAAAGAATTAGTTCCCCCTGGAGAAGCGAGCATAACGCCAAATAGCATTCCTGACAGTTTATCAGAAGCTTTGTTATTGCTTGGGCGACAGTGGGGGGCGATACCCATGGCTAGCGTCCGCGTTGACGATGACCTGTCAATTGTTGAAGCCCAAGCCAGAATTGCTATAGCCAATAGCGACATTGTGGCGGTTATTGGTGGTGCTTCGGCAGGCAAGCGGGATTACGCGAAGAAAGCATTTCGCAAAGCAGGTACACAACTCATATGGGAAGGCGTGTCAATGAAGCCTGGTAAACCTGTATGGATGGGCAAATCAGGATCTACATTCGTGTTAGGACTTCCGGGAAACCCGACTGCGGCAATAACGACCGCACGATTATTTTTAGTGCCTTTGCTCAAAATATTGGGCGGAACGCACAAATCCAATGCGTTATGCTGGTCTGAAATACCACTTGCTGAAGATTTTGAGTATAATTCTGATAGATTGGCTTTTCTGTCCGCTATTTTTCGTGACGGAAAGGTATCAATAGAGAAAGATCAACGCTCTTCGGGTCAGATCAGACTGTTAACAAGCGATGGTTTAGTCCGGGTTGAACCTGGATCCGGTCTAATAACGGAGGGAACAGGAGTGCCTTTTCTTGCTTGGTAAAAAAACCTTTCAGTTTTGGGAGCCGTGCTCGCTGGAGGACAGGCAGTTCGCTTCGGTCGGGATAAGCTTTCTGCGGAACTTAATGGAGCGACTTTCTTGCAATTAGCACATCGTGCTGTTTTGGAGCAGGTAGATGAAGCGGTAATTTGCGGGCGAAAAGTGAGTAATGAAATTGCAATTGTAGATTGGCCATCTTCAAGGCTTGGTCCACTTGGAGGATTATGTGCGGCGATGAGATATGCAGTAAATGCTCGATTAGATTATGTCTTGAGCATACCAGCCGACACTTATCCAGTTCCGAAAGATCTGATTAATTTGCTGTCGGGTGAAACGCCTGCAGTATTCTATAATCATTGGCTATTTGGTTTTTGGCCTAGCGCTTACTTTCCTGCTTTGGAGAGCTACCTAAATATTGGACAAAGATCCGTAAAAGGTTGGCTTCGTAAAACCGCGCCCCGGCTCGTTGATGATTCCCTGTTTAATCTGACAAATGTGAATACTGTGTCGGACTTAAACGCACTTAAAGTAAGTTTGAATGGCATCGATGTCTGAAGATAAAACCTCTCTAAGCGACGAAACTGAGAACCAACCACCTTCAGGGACAGAGTTTATGGCTACATCTGTTTTGACTTTCGGTGACGGCACATTAAAGAAAATTGAACGCTGTGTCCCGGTCGAATGCCCAATTGCATTGGAATATAACGGTATTGGCTACGCCGTAATGATGGGAACGCCGACCGATTTGCAAGATTTCGTAATCGGCTTTACAGTTTCCGAAGGCCTAGCCCCCGCTCACGATATTAGCGATCCTGTCATCTTTGAAACTGACGGTGGATATGTAGTCCGCTGTAATCTCCCGTCCGAATCACTTCCGAAAATACTAGCTCGTGCCAGGACGCGTGTTTCTGAAAGTGGTTGCGGGATCTGCGGGATTGATTCGATTGCTGCCGCTCTCGCGCCCCTGCCAAATGTGTCAAACCCACCTCAAGTCACTCCTAACTCCGTCCATCAGGCTTTGGAAGCTCTTTACGATCATCAACATATGGCGCGCGCCACCGGTGCCAGTCATGCAGCGGCTTGGTGCTCAGCGCATGGAGCAATATTATGTGTCAGGGAAGACGTTGGCAGGCATAATGCTTTTGATAAGCTGATTGGCTCCGTCTCACAATCTTCCCTCAATCTCCGGGAAGGGTTTGCTTTACTGTCAGCCCGTTGCAGTCAAGAATTGGTGGAAAAAGCCATCCGGGCCGGCATAACTATCTTGGTGACAATTAGCGCACCGTCAAGTCTTGCCATAACACGAGCGCAGGAAGCCGGACTTACTCTTATCGCACTTGCGCGGAGCGATACAGCGTTAATACTTAACGACCCTCACAGTTTGTTCACTTAGGTATGAAGTGAGAAAATTGCTGCGTTCCCTAAACCACATCCACTAATCAAATTTCAATATGGAAATCGTTAGAACACATTGCGATCTTACTGAATTTTCAAAATTAGCATTGGATTTTTGTAAGTTTGAACAACCTGAAGCCCACCGTCTCTATTAGCATTTTCAGTTACGGTTCATGCTCAGCTGGGATCCAATAGCCTTATCTGCAATTGCGTCTCTAAATGTTCTGAACCTATCAAATCGCTTTCCCCTTTTGCCCCGCATGATCAATAAAGTATCCGAGATATTTTTTCTAGGATCTGTGTCACTTGGGCGTGGGTATCCTCGGTCAGTCGCAAATAGGTCACGCGCTTGTCGTGGTGACTTGGTACACGATTGATATACCCTCTTTTCACTAAGACGCCGATATATCGGAGTGCGGTCGTTTTTGGAAACAACATACCCAACGTAATATTTGACACTGTGACTTTCCGGCCTTTGCTTTCGGATGTGTAGAGACTGACCAGAATAGACCAAGCGTGATCTCCCAAAGATGCCAAGTCCTCTCCCATGATCGATTGCCTTGATTGAAATATTTCATCCAATTTATTCGCGATGGTACATGGTAGTGGACGCGAAATAGAGTGTCTTGTTTCTGCCGGTAAGGATGACACCAAATGCCGAACACCATCAGCAAACTGCCTTAGCGCTTCTACCTCTTTTTGCTTATTGATTTGACTGGCGCGAAGGTCCTCCAATATTGAGAATGATGGTTTGGCAGCAGTTTGCGACATTTCGTAGTCCATATTCTTGTTGTTGCTTCCAACTATTATCGTAGCAGCGGAAGCTAATATAGGGAGCGGCTAGTCAAATGAGTGCCGTCTGGCCAATAATGCTTTCTGATAAGATCATTGAATTTCCAAATACAAATTATCTATTTGACAAGTAAGGGCTTTTAGAAATTTGATATGGCGAAACTGTCAAATGGCACAAAGCTTCTGTTTGTGTTAATGGCAAGTAGTTTATCAATATAACGGGGCATCTGGCTATATGGACAAACGAGCCTTAGATTTGACGTACAAGGACTTGCAGACTTTTCTCGCGGTGGCTGAGGCTTCGAGTTTCAGCGATGCGGCAGAAAACCTGAATATATCCCAACCCTCGATCAGCAACCGGATGAAGGTGCTGGAAGAGAAAATTCAGCGGCAGCTCATCATTCGGGATACCAGATCGGTTTCGCTGACACACGAGGGAGAGAGATTCAAGGAATACGCCACCAAAGCAATATCAGCATTGTCGGAGCTGTATGACGAGTTTCACGTAAAAGGAAAGAAAAGAGCGAGCAAAGTCACGGTGGTTGCACCGATGTTTGGTTCCGTTTTGATTCCGCCGCGGATCGCTACCTTTCAAGATAAGCATATCGGAATAAAGATTATTTTGACAGTTGCGTCAGGGGATGAGACGATCGATCTGGTCGCCAAGGGCAAATGTGATATGGGGATAATTGCAGAACATACGCTCCCTCCGGAACTTTACTTCGAACCGCTGTTATCAGAGCAGTGTCAAGTGATCGCTCCTATCGATCACCCATTGCTCGATCAGCGCACTGTCGAAATGGCAGATCTGCTAAAATATCCAATTTTGAGTCCAGATGTGCATATTGTGCTGCGAAATATGATTATCTTGGAAGCAGAAAAATTAGGAGTTGAACCCATATTCGTTCCGGGGGCTTTTGAGGTTGGGAATTTTGTGACTGTACTGGCGATGGTTCAAGCAGGCCTCGGGATTTGCATTTATCCGACCAAAATTATCCCGGAACAGTTTCTTTCAGTAGTCGGTTGCAGCGATATTGCTGACTGCAATATTGAACGGGTATATGGGTTAATATTACCGCAAAACCACCAGTTATCATCTGCAGCAAATTTGTTTGCCAATGAACTTAGAAGTTTGAAAACCCTATGACGGGCGCGCGATAATAATCAGTTTTCGCCGCTAGCCAAAAAATATCCTTCTACAATTGATTGAACATCCCATAAAAATTTTAACCCATCGACCTTTTATCCGTGCTAATGTGAGATATTACAAAAAGGTCGCAAATTGACAAAACCGGTACCAGAGAACTTTGATTATACTCGGGCAGTAGACGAACTTACGCTATTGCTGCAGCATGTATTGCAGGCGCTCGATGAAATGGAAATGGATCGCGCCGCGATCAGTGTCAATGAAGCGGTGGTTCATCTTGCCGCACTGAAAAAGACACTCGAAAGTAGTGACGACACCAAAGCCGTTTCGGCCGCTGCATTCCAGATAATTGAACAGATCACAGTAGGATTGCCAATTCCCAAAAATGTCGATTTTGGTTGATTGCTCTCAAAATTGGCGAAACCGCAGAGGCGATTATCTCGCTTCAACTGACTGATTTTTGAAATAGTCGAGTAGATTGTCAACTGAATAAGAAACCAGATATCGCCTCATTGCGCTGCGCGTCGTTGTGGACGTTTGCACGATTGTTTTGTCGTGAGGGATCGATATCAGTAAGGTCTGGAACTATATTGAAGTAGAATAATGCAGACGCCGACTAAGAGTTCAAACCGAAGGTTTCTTCAGAATTCGATATATAGCGTCGTAAATCTGACTTTGCTGATCGAAAATCGCCTTATTCATATCAGCATGGGACAGGCCGCCTTTGATCACTGTAGCGCGTACAGCATTCCCACTAGCCTTGAGCGCCATCTCAAACTCTTTGGCGCTAGCGATTGCGTCGGGCCGAGTTTGGGTAGCGTATAAGTAAAAGGGCGAATAGTCTCCGTTTCTAATCACTTGTAGTGTTGGCGAAGCGGCTTTCAGCCCGCGGCGACTTTTTCCAAAGGTGTAATATTTCTGCTGGTTGATCCAGCGCGAAAGCTTCCCGGATCTTGGCAATGTTAGATTATAGGATGCAGAATCAATCGCAAATATCGCTTTGTAATGACTTTTGGCAGCTCTATGAGTCGTTGAATTGCGATTTTCTATCTCTGCCATAGCTACCAGATGAGCGCCTGCTGAATGTCCCACTATAACCATATTCTGCGGATCACCGCCGTAACGCGATATATTTTTTGAAAGCCAATCGGCAGCGGTTCTGAGATCATTTATATTATCAGGAAACTTATTTTGAGGCCCCAATCTATAGTTCAGTGCTGCGACAATGATGCCTTTGCTGCGATATGCTTGCACATCCTCAAGCTCCAGCCGATTCTTGTTCCCCCGTGTCCAGGCACCGCCATGGACATAAACTAGCACCGGAATTGATGCATGTTTTGGCGTTGCGCTCTGGGGCAAATATAGATCGAGCTTTTGACGATCAGCACTGCGATCTCCAGCATAAGGCAGATCTTTGAAGGTAACGGAATTATTGCGGAGGTCGGCAGCAAACGCTGGGGTTAAGGCGAATGTCACAAACACCAGATAAAAGACAAATAGTCCCACTGTTCTATGTTCTGTTCTAAGGCCATTTTTCATACAGACCGACTCCAAAAGCGGTAAACTTATTCGTGAACTCTGATAATTGTGCAATTAACGGAGCATGACCGATTGGCACGACGTCAACGATTTTCATTCGTTTCGATTCAGTTTTTAATCTGGCGGCGCGCGCCTCTATCGAAGACTGCTAGCAACCGTTTTCGGGATATTGCGTCCGTTCGCAGTTACACAACTACTTAACGCAATCCGCGAGCCAACAAGTATTCGAACTTTGGATCGGCAGCAATTGTCAGTCACACATCAAACTTTCACGCAAGGGGGTTTTTCCAGTAGCCTAAAAAGTTGGTGTTTTCTCATTTGCTACCCGTAATGCTACCCAAGTTGCATATATTGCAACTTAAAATTCCTGGGGCGTAGAAAATTGTTTATTTTCAACATATTATGGTGAGCCCTGCTGGGTTCGAACCAGCGACCTACTGATTAAAAGTCAGTTGCTCTACCGACTGAGCTAAGGGCCCCTCATATGGCCGGTGCAGTGCGCCAGCGTCGGAAGCGCTTCCCTAGGGGCGCTTTGTTTCGTGGTCAAGCCGCTTTGGCGCTTTTTTCCCTGTTTTCTGGGTCGCCGGTTGCGGGCGTCAAGTTGCGCCATTGTCCGGCCGGTCAGGGGATCGCGCCAGTCGCCCGCGATTTCTGCGGCGGGGCGCAGGACAAAGCTGCGTTCGCGCATCAGCGGATGGGGGATGACGAGGTCCGGTTCAGCGCTGGCAAAGGCGCCGCCGCTCCACAAGATGATGTCCAGATCGAGCACCCGCCGGGACCAGGCCTGGCCGCGGCGACGGCCGAATTCTGATTCGATGCGCTTGAGCAGAGCCAGCAGGGTAGGGGGAGCCAGTCCCGTTTCGATGATCGCGGCGGCATTGGCATAGCTGCGCTGGGACGGACCCAACGGTCGCGAGCCGATGGTCGACGAGGTCTCGAGCAGCGTCAGGCCCCGCGCGGCCAGGTGCTGCCCTGCCGCGGCTATGACGGCGCGTGGCGGTCCAAGGCGCTGGTGGCGCTGGTTCGAGCCGAGAGCGATTAGATAGAGCATGGCGGCAATCTGGCTCCTGTGCGATGCCCGAAGGACGCGGCCGGAACAAATGGTTCCAAGCGGGCGGATCGGCTGCTATCATGAAATGAATGCAATGGAAATCAAGGAGAAGCTTCGTGGGTCAGCAACATATCGGTTTGTCGGGCATGGTTTTGTTGTCGCTTGCGGCTGCCGGGTGCAGCCAGGAAGGCATATCTCCCGGCGAAGTCAGCGGCAATGTCGCGCGGGCGGAGCTGGCCGGAGCGGACGGCACGCCATATGGCGAAGTGATTGTCGCCCAGGGTGACAATGGCCTGCTCGTCAATATCCGGGCAGAAGGCATGTCGCCGGGACCGCACGGCGTGCATATCCACCAGACCGGAAAATGCGAGGGGCCCGACTTCAAATCTGCAGGGGGGCACTGGAATCCCTCGGCCAAACAGCATGGCTTCGATAATCCGCAAGGCGCGCACGCGGGAGATTTCTTCAATCTGGACATTGGTGCCGACGGCACCGGTGCGCTGGAGGCGACGATATCGGGCGCCTCGCTGAGCGAAGGCGAGGACGCGTTGCTCGATGCCGATGGCGCGGCATTTGTTGTACATGAGGGTGCCGACGACCTGAAGACCGATCCGTCCGGCGAAAGCGGCGGCCGGCTGGCTTGCGGCGTCTTTGTTGGTGGCCGCTGACTCCGGCTTTCTGTCAGTAAAATATAGAGTGGTTTGATGAGTCAGTCTGTCCTGTTCGTATGCCTCGGCAATATTTGCCGCTCGCCGCTCGCCGAAGCGGCATTGCGGCAGGAATGCCTGCGTCTGGAACCGAATATCATCGTCGATTCTGCCGGCACCGGAGACTGGCATGTCGGGCAGCCGCCGGACGAGCGGGCGCAGGCCGTGGCGGCGCAAAATGGGGTGGATATCGGCCATTTGCGGGCGCGCCAGGTGAAAGCGTCGGATTTCCGCGATTTCGATCATATCATCGCGCTCGACAACCAGAATTTGCGCGATCTGGAGGCCCTGCGGCCGGCCAGGGCGGTTTCGCAGCTTTCGCTGCTCTTCGACCATGTTGCGGGCCGGGCGGGCGAAGATGTCGCGGACCCTTATTATGGCAGCGAACGTGATTTTGAACAGACCTGGGCAGAAGTGACCGAAGCGGCCCGCAATATCCGCCAGTGGCTGGCCGCCGGCTGAGGATCCGGGCGAGGCGGGAGAATGTTACCAGCGCGGCGCGGTAGTCCTGTGCCGGAGTGGAACAGGGTGGGAAACGGGGTTTGGCGCCGTTTGTCGCGCGGTATAAGATATTGTCGATAATTTGCCGGGGCAATAGATGCCATCTATCGAATCCGTCGGGAATATTTTGGCGAGCCATGGCGGTTTCCCTTGAAAAAGGCGCGTTCTTACCCGATATTGAAAGCTGTAGAGCCGGTTTGTCGGCTCGCTAATTTGAGGAGTATGCAATTATGGCTTGGCAAGATCCAAGAACAACCTTCGGGCAGGCCCCTGTGGGCACCGCTCCACAGACGCAGGTCGCGTTTGATGCCGGCCTGCGCAGCTACATGCTCAAAGTCTATAATTATATGGCCAGCGGCGTGTTGCTCACCGGCATTGTCGCGATGCTGTTCGCCAGCTCCGGTCTCGCGCAGGACATCATGTTCGGCGGCGGGCCGCTGAAATGGGTGATCATGCTGTCGCCGCTTGCGATTGTTTTCGCGATGAGCTTCGGGCAGAATAAATTCTCGACCTTCACGCTGCAGGCGATGTTCTGGGGCTTTGCCGCTCTGATGGGCATGTCCATGTCGACCATCTTCCTGGTCTATACGGGCGCATCGATCGCGCAGACCTTCTTTGCCACTGCAGCCGCCTTTCTCGGGCTGAGCCTCTATGGTTACACGACCAAGAAGGACCTGTCCGGCTGGGGCAGCTTCCTGATCATGGGCGTGGTCGGTATCCTGGTCGCGATGGTGATCAACATCTTCCTGCAGTCGTCGATGATGCAACTCGTGATCAGCGCGATTGGCGTGCTGGTTTTCGCGGGCCTCACGGCTTATGATACGCAGCGGATCAAGAGCATGTATGCCTATGTCGCCGGAACCGACATGGTCGGCAAGACCGTGGTCCTGAGCGCACTCAGCCTCTATCTGGACTTCATCAACATGTTCCAGTTCCTGCTCTATTTCATGGGCGGCCGCGAATAGGGCCATTTGGCACAGCAATGATTATCGGGAAGGCCCGGCAGGAAACTGTCGGGCCTTTTCTTTTGGCGCTTCGTCGAGATTTACGCGCAAATGCTGGACATTCATCAGCGTGAATCATAAGGAAACGGCAGTTGTTCCGGGAGAAGATTACAATGCCGCGTTTGAAGGATATGCGTCTTATATTGGTAGCTGGCGGACTGGCTTTGCTTGCTGCCTGCCAAACGCCGCCGCCACCGCCACCGCCGCCGCCCGCGCCGGTTGTCCAGCCGCAATATACGCCGCGCGCGCCGACCCCGCCCTTTGGCGCAAGCCATCTTTCGATCGTGCCGGCGCTCCGCGCCGACGGGTTGCGCGAGACTATCAATCGCGATCTCGGACCGCTGGAAACCTTGTGGCACGTCCGCGCTGCCCTTAACGTTGCCGCGCTCAGCTGCACCGGACCGCTCTACGATCGTCTGGTTGACGATTATAATGCGTTCATCAAGAACAACAGCGCGTCGCTGCGCAACGCCAACAACGCGATTATCAGGAAATTCCAGCGCGATGTCGGCAGCGGTTACAAGACCGAGCATGACCGTCACCAGACGCAGCTCTATAATTACTGGTCCTTCTCGCCGCTGCGCCGGCCTTTCTGTGACCAGGCGGTGCAGATCAGCCAGCGCGCGATCGTCACCAAGTCGGCCGACCTCAACCTGTTCGCGGAACAGGCCTTGCCCGAACTGGAAAAGCCGTTCACCGATTTCTATCTCGCTTTCGAGGAATATGAGCGCGACCTTCAGGCCTGGCAGGTCCAATATGGCGATCCGACAGCCGTAGCCGAACAGCCGGCAATCGATCAGCCGGTTCTCGAACAACCATTACTCGATTACGAGCAGCCGGCTCCCGGCGAGTGAATTTCCGATAGGCGACGAGAAAAAGGCCGGAGGGACGCCCTCTCCGGCCTCTTTCTTTGCCCTTTCAAGAGCGGTCAGCCATTTTCGGCAATCAGCCGCTCGTCGATCGCCTTGGCCGCATTATAAGCGGCCCGATCCGTCAGTCGCGCGGCATAAGCGACAAAACTGTCCCGAGCGGGCAGGGTGCCGAATTGGGTTCCCCAAATGACCTGCGCTCCGACATAGACGTCGGCCATGGTGAAGCGCGAACCGCAGACATAGTCATCCGCCCGGAATTTGGCCTCCAGCACGTCGACCACGCGGTCATAATTGCCATAGCCGGCGGTCATCTCCTTATCCTGTGCCACTTCAAAGCCGAGAGACTTGTTGGTGATCGCCGCTTCGACCGGCCCCGCCGCAAAGAACAGCCAGCGATAATAGTCGGCCCGTTCCGCTGCAGCCGGCGCGAGACCGGCGTCCGGGAAGGCTTCTGCCAGATAAGCACAGATAGCCGGGCCTTCGGTCACGACCTTGCCCTCATGCTGGATCGCCGGCACCTTGCCCATCGGATTGATCTTCAGATAATCCTCGGCCTTCATCGACGTGCCATATTCGAGCAGCACCTGCTCATAATCCGCACCCGCTTCGTGCAACGCCCAGCGCGCAATCTGGCCGCGCGACATCGGGTTGGTGTAAAAGCTGATAGTGGACATGTCTCTCTCCCTCGTTTTGGATGGCCTTGTAACAGAAGGTCGCGTCACACGGGAGAGCGTCGATGATCAAGCATTTCTTTCTGATTTCGAAAAAGCCGCATGTTTCGGCAGCGGAATTCCGCGACTATTACGAGACAAGGCATGCGCCGCTGATCAAGCGGTTGCTGCCGATGTTTGCGCATTACGAGCGCCATTATCTCGACCGGTCGCAAAGCCGGATCGATGCCACGCAGGACGATCCCGGTTTTGATGTGATCACCGAAATCCATTTTGCCAGCCAGAGCGATTATGACGCGTTTCTGGCAAGGCTGTCCGACCCAGCGGTGATCGCAGAAATCCGCGCCGACGAAGCCAATTTCCTGATCAGCGAGGCGACGCGGTCGTTGAGAATCGACAGCAGCAGCTAGATATTCGGCGACCGGACCCATATTGCAGCGCGAATGGCATGATAAAAGCGGGCCTGCTGCCAGACGGTGACCCGATATTGAGACAGCAAACGCGCCGGCGGGCGGTGTTCCCATATCCTCAGCCAAGATAAGTTAGGGGCCGCCGTTCCACCGGCTTTTTGCGAACAACGCCTTGTTTTTACTATTCATCCTAATAAGGTACGTGAAAATAAGGGGCAAGTCACAGTAATGAAGCAATTCTATTTGGCGCTGATCGGCGCTGTCTATTTGATATCCGGAACAGCCGCGACCGCATCCGCCGATCTCCGTTTCGAACAGCCGGAAGCATGGGTGGAATCCGCCGATCTCGACCAGGTCCTGCGGGAAAATCCGGAGAGCGAAGCGATATTGGTGATTCTGGATTTCCAGCGCCAACTGGAACACGGCAAGGTCTCGACTTACCAGGATGTCGCCGTGCGCATTGATTCGACCAGGACCATGTCGAACATGCTGTCGCTTTTGAGCCCGAGCTGGCATCCGGACCAGGGCGATCTGATCGTCCATCGCTACGAGATTGTCCGGGGTTCCGAGATCATCGACCTGACCGGAATCGAGAATATATTCGACGTCATCCGTCGGGAAAAAATCTGGAGCGGCAACAGATCAACGGCATGCTGACCGCCATTTCGCAGATCGAGGATCTGCAACTGGGTGACATTGTGCGGCTGAGCTACACCGTCACCTCGGCCAATGAAGCGCTGGCCGGGCGCGTACAGGCATCAAGCGGTTTCGCTTCGGAGGATGTCAAAGTCGATTTCGTCCGTCAGCGGGTCCGCTGGCCGAACAAGATGGACGTCAAATGGCGTGGCTCCAAGGCGGAAATCGAGCCGGTGAAAACAAGCGAGGGGGCTGGACCAATCTGGAAATCGACTATCGGTCCAGCGAACCGGATGTCGAAATTCCGAAAAATGCACCCATGCGATTCAGGGATCGCAATCTGTTCGAGGTTGCCAGCTTTGCGTCGTGGAAGGACGTCTCGCGGGTCAACGCGGCCCTCTATCCCCGCAACGACGGCATCGTGAAGGGCGGCGCCCTGGATCAGGAAATCCGGGCGATTGCCGACCAGACCCGGGACAAGAAGCAACGGACTGCGCTGGCGCTGCGGCTGGTTCAGGACAAAATCCGCTATCTCTATAACGGCATGGGATTCGGCAATTACAGCCCGCAGAAGCCGGAGGAGACCTGGAAACTGCGCTATGGTGACTGCAAGGCAAAGACCTATTTGTTGCTCGCGATCCTGCGCCGCCTCGACATCAAGGCCGTGCCGATGCTGGTCCACACCAGCCAGCGCGATATCGTCAAGGAGCGGCTGCCCTCATTCCAGGCGTTCAATCATATCATCGTCAAGGCAGAGATCGACGGAACCGTCTACTGGCTCGATGGCACCGGAAGCGGCACGCGTATCGACGATATGGTCAATTCTCCGACCCATCGTTACGGACTGCCGAGCGTCAGCAATGGTGCGGAGCTCGAGGAAATTCCAATCCGCCGGCCGGGTCGGCCCTATCAGTCGGTCATCGTCACCTATGACGTTTCGGCCGGCACCGATCTGCCCGCCCCCTTTGAACTGCAGGCCACGCTTCGCGACAGCGACGCGGCGGCACTGAAAGACGCCATTGCACAATTGTCGGAAGAGAAGGTGAAGGAACTGCGCGAGAAAACCGCGCTGGATTATGTGCTCGACGGGCTCGTCTACGAAACCAGCTTTACCTTTGATGAGGACGAGGAAACTGGATATCTTACGGCTAGGGGACTGTCCTATCTCGACTGGGATATCAAGACCGACCGGCACCGGCACGAATTGTGGAGCGTATCCGACAATTTCAAGGTCCAGAAGACCCGCGATGAAGAGGAATTGCGCAGCTTGCCGGTGAATTTGAGCTATCCGGTCTATTTCCAGTATCAGACCAATTATATCCTGCCCGACCGATATGCCACCGCCTCGCTCGATGGCCTGGCGGAGGATAGTTCGCAAGTCGCCGGCTTCCAGTTCAGCCGCTCGGTGCACAAGAATGGCAACAGGATTGTTTCCAAGGAAGAATATCATACCGGCCGTTGGGAATTGCCGGCGGAGGAATTCGAGACCGAACGGCGGAAACTGGCGCGCCTCAACCGGGAAAATGTGAAAATCATTCTTCCGGAAGACCGGGTGTTGCCGTGGCGGGAAGTCGAGGATTTCAAGCTTTCGGCGCAAGCTGCCATTCACCGCGAGGCGTTTGACCGGCATGTCGCCAACGCCAAGAATGATGATGACGCTGCCTTGATCAACCGCGCCTATTTCCATCAGATCCTGGGGGAATATGACAAGGCCATTGCCGATGTCGAGAGCGCCTTGGCGATCAATTCCGATGCCGAAAATTATAAATGGCTCGGCGACCTGCAACTCGGCTCCAATCCGGCGGCTGCCATCGCCGCCTATTCCGAGGCCGTCGCCATCAAGCCGGCCTATTTCGACGCCTTGCTCGATCTGATCAGACTGCATGTGCGAATGGAGGATTTTGACAAGGCCCATGCGGTTCTGGAGCGGGCCAAGGACGCAGGCCTGACCGAAACCAGCGTCGATAGCATCCATATCGAGATATTGCAGGCCGAAGGCAAATTCGACCAGGCGCTGCAAATCATCGACGACCTGGTCGAGGAAGAGCCCGATAATGCCAGCTATCTTGCCGATCGCTGTCTGTTGCGGGCGATGGAAAAACCGATCTCGATATGGCGCTGGCGGATTGCACCAATATGATCGAACTGGCCGAACGCAGCTCCTATTATCATTTCATCCGCGCCCTGGTCTATTACCAGCGCGGTGAATATCAGCTGGCGATCGACGATCTCGGCAAATCGATCAAGGTCAGCGATCGCCGGGGCTATGTCTATCAGCTCCGGTCGCGCGCGCATCGCAAGCTGGGGCAGATCGAAGCGGCCGAAGATGACGAAAAGACCGCGCGGTTCCGCTACAAATATGCGGGCTGGTACTGGGGGCATTTTTCGGATGACTCGCCTGCGGTACGCTGACGGGCCTGATGGAGGACTTGGCGAGATGCCCGCTCCTGCTTCCTAGCCATCCAGTGCGACAACCGGCTCGAAGCCGCCGAAGATCATCCGTTTTCCATCGAAAGGCATCGGATTTTTACCGGGTCCATTCGCGGATCGGCTTGCTCCGGATTTTCCATCATCGCCTCCAGTTTCGCCATGCCGGCGTCACGGGTCGCCTTGTCCGGCCACTCGATCCAGGACAGAACGACGCTTTCATCGTCGCTCGCCTTCACCGCCTTGCGAAAGTCGGTGCTGCTGCCATCGGGTATGTCGTCGCCCCAGCATTCGATCACTCTTGTAGCGCCCATTTCGACGAACATGCTGTCGGCATCGCTGGCATGATTGATAAATTTCTGTTTGTTGGCAGTCGGGACCGCGATCACAAATCCGTCAATATAGCTCATTTTTCTCTCTCCTTTGGTGAAGCCCGGGTCAGGCCATCTGCGGTTGGTGCCCGGCGAATGTTTCCGTCTGTGCCTTCAGGGCGCGCTGGAACGCCGGACGCTGCTCGCCGCGTTGCTGGTAGGCGGCAAGCCGGGGAAAGCCTGCCAATATGTCGGTGTGCCTCAGATTGCGGAGCACCGTCACCATCATGATGTCCGCAATGGTAAATCGGCCGGTCAGCCAGTCTTTGTCACCGAGCGCGTCGGACAGGCTCTGCAGTCGCGCTTCGGCCAGTTCTACCGCGGCCGGACGGGCCGCCTTGGCCCAGTCCTTGTCGGCGTGGAAAATATCATAGGAGACGATCGTGGACAGGGTCGGCTCGACGCTGTTCAGCGCCGCGATCAGCCATGCCGTGCTGTTCCAGCGTTCCCGGCTATCGTTCGGCAGCAGCCGTTCGTCCTGTTCGCCAAGATAGAGCAGGATCGCGCCACTTTCGAACAGGATGACATTGCCGTCGTCAAAGGCCGGAACCTGGCCAAAGGGCTGCCACTGGCGATATTCGGCATCGCGCGGCTGCATCGCGTCGAGCAGGCTGGTGTCATAGGGACGGTCTATTTCCTCGAGTGCCCAGCGGATACGGATATCGCGGACCATGCCCTGGGCGAAATCGGGCACCCACCGGAAGGCGGAAATCCTTATATTGGGTTCGGAACTGGCGGGCATTGTTCTCTCTCCTTTGAGTTAGCTATTCATTTTCGAGCGGTGGGGAGGGGGCTGTCAGCAATCCCCGCCTCCATCTGTCGAGCATGGAAATCCGGTTGAAATGGACACCGGCCGTCTCCTAATTCTCGCAAAGCGTGGCCAACTGGTCTGCACAGGCTTTCCAGCCTTCCTCGAAACCCATTTCCCTGTGTTGGGCTTCTGCCTCCTTTGTCCAGTGGCGTGCGGTGGCGGTGTAGCGGGTGCCGCCATTGTCCGCTTCGATCTCCCAAATCCCGAGCATGAACGGGCCAGCCGGTTCGAGGTCACCGACAATCGCGTCGGTCAAGGCAAAGCGCCGACCCTCTTCCCAGGCCAATACCAGACCGGGGTGGGGATGAACCTCGCCGTCGGGGCCATACATGGTGCAGTTCGACACGCCACCAGCCCGACGTTCGAGCGTCTCGAATTCCGCACGCCAGGGTTTCGGGCACCACCATTGCTCGATATGGTCGGTCATCATATTCCAGACCTTGTCCGGTGGAGCCGCAATATGGCGGGTTATCGATAGTTCATGATGGCTCTCTTGTTCCGTGGTCATATCCTGTCTCCTCGATCAGTCGCGTTCCGGCGCACCGCCGGGGAAAAAATGTCTGTAGGGCCGTGCCTCGTCGACCGCCCGCTTGACCGTCGGTCGTGCCAGCAGGCGGGACCGATAGGCCTTGAGCCGTTCCAGCCCATTCGGGATCGGATGCACCCAGTCGGCATAGAAAAGCGATGGCGCGGCGGCGCAATCGGCCATGGTGAACGCATCCCCGACCGCCCATTGATCGCCCAGATGCGCGTCGAGCCAGGCATAGCTTTTGTCGAGAATTACACGGCCTTTGTCGGTTTCTGACGGATCGGCGCGCCCCAGCCGTACTTCGACCACGCGCTGCATCGCGTTCATCACATAATTGTCGAAAAACCTGTCAAACATCCGCGTTTCGACACCTGCCATCCCGTCCGGGATCAGCCTCGGCTCGGGATGGATGAGTTCCAGATATTCGATAACGGCCGTCGCTTCGAAGATGGTCCGCTCGCCGTCCGCCAGCAGCGGAAACTTGCCGGTTGGCGAACGTCGGGCGAATTCCGCGCCATTGCTCTGATGGTTATCGTCAAGTTGCCGGAATGCAAAGGGGATGCCCTTCTCCCACAAGGGGATCAGCGCTTTCCATGTGTAGGAGGAGAAGGGATGACCAAAAAGCTCGATCACGAGGCATCACCCCGCACGGCCGCCTTAATCTTGGCAATGTCGATTTTCTGCATCGGCATCATCGCCTCGAACGCGCGTTTGGCGACATCGCCACCTTGCGCCATTGCCTCGGTCAGGACTCGCGGGGTGATCTGCCAGTTGACCCCCCATTTGTCCTTGCACCAGCCGCACTGGCTTTCGGTGCCGCCATTTTCGACGATCGCGTTCCAGTAGCGGTCGGTTTCTGCCTGCGTGTCGGTATGGACGACAAAGGAAAAAGCCTCGCTTTGCGGAAAGGCCGGGCCGCCATTCAACCCGAGACAGGAGAGGCCCAGAACGGTAAAGTCTACCGTCAGCTCTTCACCCTTTTGCCTCCCGGAAAATCGCCGGGCGCGTGCTGGACCGCGCCGACGGCGCTATCCGGGAAAGTCGCAGCGTAAAATTCTGCTGCCGCCCTGGCGTCCTTGTCGAACCACAGGCAGATCGTTGCCTTGGACATGATAATTCTCCTCTCCTGCGCAGTGTTAGCCAGCGAGCTGTTCCACCCCATCGCCCGCAGCTTCCATCGCCGCATCCATGTCCATCCACATCGCCTCCCACACATGCCCGTCGGGATCGGCGAGATTGCGGTTGTACATCCAGCCACGGTCCTGTTCCGGATTGATATCGGCGGTGCCGCCGCTGGCTGCCGCGGATTCGTTCATCCGGTCGACCGCGTCCCGGCTGTCGCACGAAATCGCCAGCATCACTTCGCTCGACGTCGATGGCGGGATCGGGCGGTCTGTGAAGCTGCGCCACTTGTCGTGGGTCAGCAGCATCACGTGGATCGCCTCGCTCCACACCATGCAGGCGGCGGTCTCGTCGGTAAATTGCGGATTATTGGAAAAGCCAAGGGCCTCGTAAAATGTCATCGAGGCGGCTAGGTTGGCAACCGGCAGATTTACAAAAATCATTCGGGTGTGTGCGGCAGTCATCCTTCTCTCCCTCGACTCGGAATTTGACAATCTTGCCACTCTAGTTATAAAAACAACTATGGAGTTTGAAAAATAACTAAGTCGCGAAAAACAGACCGGAAAAGATGGTATGATGACGCCTGCGGCACGGCTTTTGCGCTGGAGCTGATTGGCGAGCGTTGGGCGATCCTGATCATGCGCGAACTGATGTTCGGGCCACGCCGCTTCGGTGAATTGCGCCGCGACCTGCCGGGGGTGAGCGCCAATATCCTGACGCAGCGGCTGAACCAGCTGGAGCAGAACCGGATCCTGCGGAAACGCAAATTGCCGCCGCCCGCTTCGGTGCAGGTTTATGAACTCACCGAATGGGGGACAGAAGCCGAGGAACTGGTCCAGATGCTTGGCCGCTGGGCAACCCGTCATCCGGGCCATGACCCCAGCCTGCCGCTCAGCGCCGCCTCAATCATGATGTCATTCCGCACCATGTTCGCACCGGAGCGGGCAGGGGATATGGACGCGCGCATCGGCTTCCGGCTGGGCAGTGACGCATTTGTTGTCCATATCCACGACGGGATTCTCGATACGGCCCGCACGGAGCCGGAGGACGTAGACCTGCTGTTCGAGGGACCGCCGCCCGGGCTGGCGGCCGCGGTCTATGGCGGCGAGAAACTCCCTGATCTGGAGCAGACCGGGATATTGTCGGTGAGCGGTGACCGGCAGCTGGCGGACAGCTTCATCACGCTGTTCCCGCTACCCGAGAAATTGCCGGACTGGGGTCAGGATAATTAAAAACGGCGTGGGGTTTCCACGCCGTTTTCGATATTGGTCCGGGCCCGTGCCCTGCGCAAGCGCGAATTATTTCGCCTTGCTGTCGGCGGTTTTCTTCGCCGGCTTTTTCTTTTTCTTCGCCTTCGGGGCCGCTGCGGTGATTTCGAAGGTCAGGGCATTGTCCTTCAAATGCACCTTGACCTCGCCGCCGTTCTTGAGCTTGCCGAACAGCAGTTCCTCGGCCAGTGGCTGCTTGATCTTCTCCTGGATCAGGCGGCCCATCGGACGGGCGCCGTAGAGCTTGTCATAGCCGCGCTCGGTGAGCCATGCCTGGGCATCGTCATCCAGCGTGATATGGACATTCTGGTCGGCCAGCTGCAACTCGAGTTCGAGAATGAACTTCTCGACGACCCGCGACACCACTTCGGTCGGCAGATAGGCGAACGGAACAATCGCATCCAGACGGTTGCGGAATTCCGGGGTGAACATTTTCTTCACCGCCTCGTCGCCGGCATCTTCCTTGGACATATTGCCGAAGCCGATGCCTTCCTTGGCCATGTCGGACGCGCCGGCATTGGTCGTCATGATCAGCACGACATTGCGGAAATCAACCGTTTTGCCATGATGGTCGGTCAGCTTGCCGTTATCCATCACCTGCAACAATATGTTGAACAGGTCGGGATGTGCTTTCTCGATTTCGTCGAGCAACAACACGCAATGCGGGTTCTGGTCGATGGCATCGGTCAGCAGACCGCCCTGGTCATAGCCGACATAGCCCGGAGGCGCGCCGATCAGGCGGGAAACGCTGTGGCGTTCCATATATTCCGACATGTCGAAACGCTTGAGCGGAATGCCCATGATCGATGCCAGCTGCTTGGCGACTTCGGTCTTGCCGACGCCGGTCGGGCCGCTGAACAGATAATTGCCGATCGGCTTTTCCGCTTCGCGCAGGCCGGCACGCGACAGCTTGATCGCGCTCGACAGTTTCTGGATCGCCTCGTCCTGGCCAAAGACCACGCGCTTGAGATCCTTCTCCAGATTCTCGAGCGTTTTCTTGTCGTCCTTGGACACGGATTTGGGCGGGATGCGCGCCATCGTCGCGATCACGGCCTCGATATCCTTGGTCGTGATCATTTTCTTGCGGCGCGAAGGCGGCAACAGCATCTGCATCGCGCCGACTTCGTCGATCACGTCGATCGCCTTGTCCGGCAGCTTGCGGTCGTTGATATAGCGGGCCGACAGTTCAACCGCCGATTTGAGCGCATCCGGCGAATAGCGGACCTTGTGATGGTCTTCGAAAGCACCGCGCAGGCCGGCGAGGATCTTGATCGTATCCTCGACCGACGGCTCGTTGATATCGATCTTCTGGAAGCGCCGAAGCAGCGCGCGGTCCTTCTCGAAATGGTTGCGGAATTCCTTGTAAGTGGTTGATCCGATGCAACGAATGACGCCGCCGGAAAGCGCCGGCTTCAGCAGGTTCGAAGCATCCATCGCGCCACCACTGGTGGCACCTGCACCGATAACGGTGTGAATTTCGTCAATAAACAGGATCGCGTCCGGCATTTTTCCAACTCGGAAACAACCTGCTTCAGCCGCTCTTCGAAATCGCCGCGATAGCGGGTTCCGGCGAGCAGCGAGCCCATGTCGAGCGAATAGATGACGGCCGGAAGCAAGACTTCGGGCACATTGCCCTGTACGATCCGCAGCGCCAGACCCTCGGCAATCGCCGTTTTGCCGACACCGGGTTCACCCACATAGAGCGGATTATTCTTCGAACGCCGGCACAGGATCTGCACCGTCCGGTCGACTTCCGCCTGCCGCCCGATTAGCGGATCGATCCGGCCCTCCGAGGCTTTCAGGTTCAGATTGACGGTAAACTGGTCGAGCGCCGTCTCTTTCTTGTTCTTGTCTTTCTTGTCCTCTTCGCCTTCGATGCCGGACAATTCGGCCGGTTCGGGCGTGCTGCCACCCTTGCCGACACCATGGCTGATGAAGCTGACCGCATCGAGCCGGCTCATGTCCTGCTGCTGCAGGAAATAGACGGCATAGCTTTCCCGCTCGGAGAAGAGCGCGACCAGCACATTGGCGCCGGTGACTTCATCCTTGCCGGAAGACTGGACATGCAGGATCGCGCGCTGGACAACGCGCTGGAATCCGGATGTGGGGGAGGGGTCGATGGCTTTTTCGACCTTCAGCGAATCCAGTTCGCTGTCGAGATAGAGAATGACGGCATCTTCCAGTTCGCCCAGATCGACACCGCAGGCGTTCATCACCTGGGAAGCATCGCCATCGTCAACCAGTGCGAGAAGAAGATGCTCGAGAGTCGCATATTCATGATTGCGATCAGCGGCATTTTTCAGCGCCTGATGCAGGGTTTTCTCGAGCGATTCCGCGAATGATGGCATGTATTTTACTCCAAATTTGGGACGGTTTTGCCGCCCCGCTTGCCGAAACAGATGCTGTTCATCCGGTTCCGGGCTTTAACCAATTGCTTGCACTCTAGATCGTGAGCCGCGCCCCAAAGGTCAAGGGCGCCCTGCCTCCGATCTGCAATCATCCGGCCAAAGCTGCCAGTTTTTCGTCCCTCTTCTCCTATACGGTCCAAAATGAAACGTCTGAACCCGACTATTAGTAAACAAGGTTAACAAATGCTTTAGCGAAAGCCAGCCTTTATCACTTTTTGAACAGATTTTCCGCGCTTGCGCGATGGCTCACGGCGAAGTTTTTCTTCGCTTCGCAACGGCTTATTTCCGATTTCATCAGGGAAATCCGTTCATCCAGCTCGTCCACCGACAAGGGATCCAGATCCTGTTTGACCAAAAGGGCCACCGGATCATTGGCATTGCGCGGTAAATTCTCGTCATCATCCATGAATCGACATGCCTCCTGCATCGCAATGTTGACCGCCCGCGCTTTGCTGTCAATAAGGACCGGAAATAAGGGAGGTCGCAAATTTCCTGGGGGACATTCAATGCCTGTATCTGAACTGTTGCAAAAAGAGATGACCGCCATCGCGATCAGCGAGCCCGGCGGACCGGAAGTCCTGAAATCGGTGACCGTAGAGGTCCCGCAGCCCAAGGCGGGCGAAGTGTTGATCCGCGTGGCGGCTGCCGGCGTGAACCGCCCCGATGTTGTCCAGCGCATGGGACTCTATCCGGTGCCGCCCGGCGCATCGCCGCTGCCCGGTCTCGAAGTGTCGGGAACCGTAGTCGCCCTCGGCGAGAATGTCGGGCCGGAGTGGATCGGCCGCAGAATTTGCGCGCTGACCAACGGCGGAGGCTACGCCGAATATTGCGTTGCACCCGTGGGACAATGTCTCGACGTGCCCGACAGCCTGACCATGGAGGAAGCGGCGGCGCTGCCGGAGACCCTGTTCACCGTATGGGGCAATCTGTTCAACCGCGGCTTTGCCCGTGAAGATGAAACCGTACTGGTCCACGGCGGCACCAGCGGCATCGGCACCATGTCGATCATGCTCGGCAAGCTGTTCGGCCTGAAGGTCATCGTCACTTGCGGCAGCGACCAGAAATGCACCGCCGCCAAGCAGATCGGTGCCGATCATGCGATCAATTACAAGAGCCAGGACTTTGTCGAGGAGATCAGGAAGATCACCGACGGGCAGGGCGTTGAAATCGTCCTCGACATGGTCGCCGGCGATTATGTCGCGCGCAATTTGCAATGTTTGAAGGAAGACGGCCGCCATGTGACCATCGCGGTACAGGGCGGGCTGCAGGCGACGATCAACATGGCCCATGTCATGATGAAACGGCTGACCCTGACCGGTTCGACGCTGCGGCCGCAGTCGGCCGAGCGCAAGGCGCTGATGGCAGATGAAATCTACCGCTATGTCTGGCCGGATGTCGAGGCGGGCAAGTTGAAGCCGGTGATGGACGAGAGCTTTCCGCTCGCCGACGCCGCCAAGGCGCACGCTCATATGGAAGCGGGCGACCATATCGGCAAGATCGTCCTGAAGGTCGAATAGAAGCGGCAATCGGGATGATATGGGGATGACCGGGGAGCCTGACTTTCATGGCGCCAAGGTCGCCCTGTTCATCGACGATCTTATCCTGGTCTATCGCCGCGACAACAGGCCGGACATTCCCTTTCCCGATATGCTCGATCTGCCTGGCGGCGGCCGCGAGAATGGCGAGAGCGGGGCGGAATGCGTCGCGCGCGAAACACGGGAAGAATTCGGCATAAGCATCGCGGTCGACTGCTTCGAGCCGGTTCAATCCTATCCGAACTGGCGCGGCTCGGGTCATCAGGCCCTGTTCTTCGTCTGCCGCCTGTCGCGGGGGATATTGGACGACATTATATTCGGTGAGGAGGGGCAGGGCTGGACCACCATGCCGGTCACCGAATTTCTGGCGAGCGATCAGGCTGTTCCGCATCTCCAGACCCAGGTGCGATTATATCTCGATACCTGACTTTTCCGTCACCAAAGCTTCATAAAAGCGGGACTTTGCTGTAACAATCCGCTGCTAGGGCCGGGCCCATGGAATAGTCTCCATGGGAGTTTTATGGCCAAATATTTCCCCCCTTTCAGCAAAGCCGATATTCCACTGCTCGATGTCGACCGCTATGAAGCGCGGCTGAAGCGCAAGCCGCGGGTGGCGGCGCGCGACCGCACCCGCTACCGGACGATCTGGATATCCGATATCCATCTCGGGACACGCGGCTGCAACGCCGACCTGCTGATCGACTTTCTCGACCATGTCGACAGCGACACGCTCTATCTCGTCGGCGATATCATCGACGGCTGGCGGCTGAAGAAGAAATTCTTCTGGCCCGACGGTCATAATGACATCATCTGGCGGATATTGAAGCGGGCACGGCGCGGCACGCGCATTGTCTATATTCCCGGCAATCATGACGAGATGTTCCGCCAGTTTACCGGGCTGAATTTTGGCGGTGTCGAGATCCGGCGGTCGGCGATCCACGAAACCGCCGATGGCCGCCGGCTGCTGGTGTTGCACGGCGATGAATTTGACACGGTGATGCTCGCCCACCGCTGGCTCGCGGTTATCGGCGATGCCGCCTATGTCACCTTGATGCGGGTGAACTGGCTGGTCAACAATGTCCGCAACTGGCTGGACCTGCCGTATTGGTCGCTCTCCAAAATGGCCAAGCACAAGGTCAAGAATGCGGTCGAATTCATTGGCCGCTACGAGGAGACGGTGGCCAAGGCGGCGGAGAGTCGCGGCGTCGACGGCGTGGTCTGCGGCCATATCCACACCGCCGAGCATCGCGTGATCAAGGGTATCGAATATTATAATGACGGCGACTGGGTCGAAGGCTGCACCGCGCTGGTCGAATGCGACGACGGCAATATGCAGATCCTGCACTGGGCCGACGAGATCAAGGCGCGCAAGGAGCGACAGGCACAGCCGGCCAAGCTGGTATCAGTTGATGGCGGCATGGACCGGGCAGCGTGAAGATCGCGCTGGTAACCGACGCCTGGCACCCCCAGGTCAATGGCGTGGTGCGGACTCTGGACACGGTGATCGGGCTGCTGCGCGAGCGCGGGCACGAGATACTGGTGATATCGCCCGACCAGTATCGCTCGGTCGCCGCGCCGAGCTATCCGGAAATCCGGCTGGCATTCGCGCGGGCCTCCACCATCGGAAAGCGCATCGAGGCTTTTGGAGCGGACGCGGTTCATCTGGCGACCGAAGGGCCGCTATGCGTCCAGGCCCGCCGCTGGTGCCGCCGAAAAGGGCAGCCTTTCACAACGGCTTATCATACACAGTTCCCGGAATATCTCGCTCGGCGCACAAGATTGTCGCCGCGTGTCTTCTGGCCCTATATCCGCTGGTTTCACCGGGGATCGGAAGCGATCATGGTCTCGACCCAAAGCGTCCGGGAGCAATTGGTCGGCGAGAGGCTGTCGCATATCCACCACTGGAGCCGCGGCGTCGATCTGGAGAATTTCCGTCCCGATGCGCCGCCTCCGCAAGATTATGCCCGGCTCGCGCGGCCAATCCAGCTCTATGTCGGCCGGGTGGCGATCGAGAAGAATATCGAGGCCTTTCTCGACAGCCAGCAGCCGGGCACCAAAGTCGTGGTCGGCGACGGTCCGGCGCTGGAAGGATTGCAGGCGCGCTATCCCGGCGTGCATTTCGCCGGCAGGAAAACGGGCCGGGAACTGGCCGGCTATTATGCCGGGGCGGACGTCTTTGTCTTTCCCAGCAAGACCGATACATTCGGACTGGTCATCATCGAGGCGCTCGCCTGCGGCACGCCGGTAGCGGCCTTTCCGGTAACCGGACCGGTCGACATATTGACGGCGGAAAGCGGTGCCATGGATGATGATCTGGACGTCGCGATCCGCCGCGCACTGGCAAGCGATGCGGCAGATTGTATCGCCCTTGGTGCGCGATACAGCTGGGATGCCAGTGCCAGCCAGTTTCTGGGCGGCCTGGTATTGCAGGACCGGCGTCCGGGTTGGCACATGTCCCGCAGGATCCTCGCAAAGGCAATATTTGCGCGGGTTTAGCCAAATATCTTGCCGACTCCCTCCGGATAACCTACATAGGTTCCCAACAGGCCGTCTCCGCAAGGGGGCGGCCCTTTATTTTTATAGTATCGCTGGCACATTAGCGCCAGTTATCAGAAGGATGCCATCATGGCCGAACAAGCAACCCCTCTTATGCCGCATGCAACCGCAAGCTGGCTTGTGGACAATACGGCGCTCAGCTTTGACCAGATCGCCGAATTTTGCGGTATCCACATCCTCGAAGTTAACGCGATGGCGGATGATCTCGCCAGCTCCAAATATACCGGACGCGATCCGGTCCAGGCGCACGAACTGACCCACGAGGAAATCGAGAAAGCAGAGAAGGACCCGGATTACCGCATGGTTATCCAGAAAGGTCCGGAGCAGGTACGCCGCACCAAGGGTCCCCGCTATACGCCGGTGTCCAAGCGCCAGGACAAGCCCGATGGGATTGCCTGGCTGCTCCGCAACCACCCGGAAATTTCCGATGCGCAGGTTGGTAAGCTGATCGGCACCACCCGGACCACGATCAGCGCAATCCGCGATCGCGAGCACTGGAATATCGCCAATATTTCGCCGAAAGATCCGGTGACCCTGGGCCTCTGCTCGCAGCGAGAGCTCGATGCCGTGGTTGCCAAGGCCGCCAAAAAGGCCGGTATCGAGCCGGAAATGACCGATGACAGCAAATTGGGCGGCGACAAGCAGGCGCTGATCGCCGAACTGCACGAGGAACGCGCACAGGCGGCCCGCGATGCGGAAGCGGCCCTGTCGGGTGAAAGCGAAGAAGAAGCGGCGCCGGTCGAGCATACCGCCGAAACGCTGTTCAAGGACCGCTGAGCCGCAGGCTTCCTGCCGGGACCGGCATGATAATCGAACAGGGTGATTGCCAGCGCGGGAGCGCTGGCTTTTCCCGTTCATGTGGCGGTGGTCGCTGTCTGCGGCCCTATCAATAATCGTGTTTAACTATCCGGTTAAACTGTCTTGCGCTTCTGCTGGCCATGGGTCTATGGCTGGTCCATGGATGCACCCCGGAAACCGCCTGCCTATGATGCAATGCTCGCCGATCACGGCTTTGACCCGATTGAGTCGGACGGTCTGACCTATCCGCTCGGCGATTATGAACCGAAATTCGGCGAATATTTTGAACTGATGCCCGGCATTGGCTGGACCCGTACGCCGGTGCCCGGTCCGCTGGGCCATATCAACAACTGGATATTGGCCGACCGGCACGAAGATGGCAGCGCCGGTTTTGCGATAGCCGATACCGGACTGTTCATGCCGCAGGTGATCGACGCCTGGAAACATCTGTTCGAGGAAGGCGCGCTGCACGGACAGAGCGCGACCAAGATCATCGTCACCCATTATCATCCCGACCATGTCGCTGCGCCGGCTGGCTGGCCAACCGGTTCAAGGCGCCCCTGCACATGAACCGGACCGAATGGCTGCTGACCCGCATGCTGCTCGCCGACAAGCGCGACGGCGTGCCGCAGGAGGCGCTCGACGAGTGGCAATTCTGCGGCTGGGAACAGCATCTGATCGACGATTTCGCAAAAAAGGGCTGGGGCCGTTTCGCCCGCGCCGTTTCCGACCTGCCGATCGGCCATATCCGCATGGAAGAGGGCACCAGGCTCAAAACCGGCGACCATGAATGGCGGGTGATGATCGGCAACGGCCATACGCCCGAACATGCCTGCCTGATCGATGACAGCGCCAAGGTGATGATCTCCGGCGACCAGATATTGCCGCGCATCACCTCCAATATCTCGACCATGCTCAGCGAACCGACCAGTGATCCACTCGGCGAATGGCTGGCGAGTATCGCGCATTTCCGCGCCGAACTGGACAATGAACTGCTCGTGCTGCCCGCCCATGGCCGCCCGTTTCTCGGCGCGCACCAGCGGCTCGACGCGCTGGCCGAACGGCATAACGAGGCGCTCGACGATCTCGAGCAGGGCCTGCGCGAAAGCCCCAAGCGCGTGGTCGACAGCTTCCCCTATCTGTTCCGCCGCCCGATCACGCCCGACGTCATCGGCATGGCCAGCGGCGAGGCAATGGCAACGCTTCGCCATCTGCTATATACCGGCCGCGCCCGGCTCGAGATGAAAGACGGCACTGCCTGGTACAGCGCCGTTTGAACCGGATCAGCTGACGATAGACTTGGCATCGACCGGCGGCTCGACTTCGCCGCTGGTGCAGTGCAACGCATAGCCGCGCAGGAAGATGGCCAGCGCAACCAGACAGATGATCCCGGCCAGCCCGAACGGCGCGCCGGGCAGATAATAGACGCTGCCCGCCACGGTGAAGGCGGCGAAGACGGCGGCGAACAGGGGCGGACCGACCACCGAGGCAATGCTCTGCAGGCTGGCGACGGCACCTTGCAGCTCGCCCTGTGTCTCGTCGGACACGGCGTTGCTCATCAGGCCGTTGAGCGAAGGCTGGAACAGCCCCTGCATGGACCCGACCGGAATGGCGATGAAGATCAGCCAGGCGTGCCCCGATCCGGCCAGAACATAGAATATGCAGCTGACCGCCATGCCGATTGCCCCGACCAGCGCGGAATTGCGCTCGCCAATGCGCGGCACCAGCACGCGGATCAGGAAGCCCTGGACAAATGCGGCACCGAGCCCGACCGCGGCGAAGGACAGGCCGACATATAATTCGCTCCAGCCAAAGGCCTCGATCAGGTAGAAGGCGAATATGATCGGGAAGACAACATGCGCCGTCATCCATACGGTCAGCGCGCCAGCATACCAGAAAACGACCTTGTTCTGGCCGCTGAGCGCTTTCAGGGCCACGAACGCATTGGCACGGGCCAGTCGGAACGGCCGCCGTTTTTCCGCCGGCAGGCTTTCCTTCAGCAGAAAAAAGCCGAAGACCAGATTGAGCGCGGCCAGCGCGCTGGCACCGAAAAAGGGCAGGCGGGTGCCATATTCACCCAATATGCCGCCGACCGCCGGACCGATGATGAAACCCAGTCCGAAGGCCGCGCCGATCAGTCCGAAATTCTGCGCCCGTTTTCGGGCGGGGAAATGTCGGCGATATAAGCATAGGCGGTGCTGAAGCTGGCGCCCATGATCCCGGCGATGATCCGCGCGGCGAACAGCCACAATATCGAGGAGGCAAATCCCATCAGCATATAGGCGATGGCATAGCCGCCGAGCGCGCCGAGCAGCACCGGTCGCCGGCCAAAGCGGTCGGACAGGTTGCCGATGACCGGGCCAAAGACAAATTGCATCGCGGCGTAGGCAAAGGCGAGCCAGCCGGCATAGACCGCCGCATCGGAAATTGTGTCTCCGGTGATGCTGGTGATCAGTTTCGGCAGGACCGGCATGATGATGCCGAAGCCCAGCATATCGATCAGTACGACGAGAAAAACGAAGACCAGTGACGACCTGGCGGCGGGCAGGGGAGTGGATTCGCTCATGGGTTTTTCCCCTACACCCGGATCCACCGGAAAGGGAGCCATTTAGCCGAGCAATTTTCATTGTCAGTTCAGCCGGCATCACTTACATGAATGTCAATGACTGAAACCCACTCTGACCAGACGCCGATCTGGAAATCGCACTATAATCATCCCACGCCCTGGGACCAGTTCTATCCGCCCCTGACGATGCCCGGAATGTTCTTCCGCTCCGCCGGGCGGCGCGGGGACGCGAATCTGCTCGATTTCATGGGCCGCAAATATAGCTATGGCGAAGTGGCCGCCGGCGTGGTCCGTGTCGCCAAGGGGCTGCAGGAGATGGGCGTCGGCAAGGGCGACCGGATCGGCCTGTTCCTGCCCAATGTGCCCCATTATGTCAGTGCCTATTACGGCGCGATGGCAATCGGCGCGACGGTGGTCAACTTTTCGCCGCTCTATACGGTCGAGGAGCTCAACCACCAGGTCGAGGACAGCGGTACCAAAATCCTGTTCACGCTCTCGGCCACTGCATTATTCCCGACCGCCTATCAGGTGCTCGAGCAATCGAGCCTCGAACGGCTGGTAGTGGGCAGCATTGCCGGCGCGCTGCCGGCGGGCAAGGCGCTTTTCTATTCGCTGTTCCGCCGCAAGGAGAGCAGCCCGCAGCCCGATGATGACCGGATCACCACCTTTTCCGACCTGATCGACAATGACGGCGTCTACAAGGCGCCCAATATCCGCCCGGACAAGGATATTGCGCTGCTGCAATATACCGGCGGCACCACCGGAACGCCCAAGGGCGCGATGTGCAGCCACCAGAATCTGACCGCCAACGCGCGGCAGATCAACAATATCGATCCTTTCATCGACGAGACCGACCGGCTGATGGGCGTGCTGCCTTTCTTCCATGTCTTCGCCAATAGCGCGGTACTCAACCGCACGGTGGCGCGGGGTGGCGAAATCGTCATGCTTCCGCGCTTTGACGCAAAGCAGACATTGAAGGCGATCACCCGGACCAAGATCACCGCCATGCCGGGCGTGCCGACCATGTACCAGGCACTGCTCGACCATCCCGATATCGACAAAACCGATTTCTCGTCGCTCAAGGTCTGCGTCTCCGGCGGCGCGCCACTGCCGATGGAACTGAAAACAAAATTCGAGGCGAAAACCGGCGCCAAGCTGGTCGAGGGCTATGGCCTGACCGAAAGCTGCGGCGTGGTCAGCGCCAATCCCTATGAAGGACTCAATAAACCCGGCACGATCGGCCAGCCGGTTCCGGGAACCCTCGTCAAACTAGTCGACAAGGCCGATCCGACGAAGCCGGCTCCGGACGGCGAACCGGGGGAATTGATCTTCTCCGGTCCGCAGGTGATGCAGGGCTACTGGAACCTCCCGGAGGAGGACGAGAATGTATTTGTCGACGGTTTCCTGAGGACCGGCGATGTTGCGACCATCGACGAGGACGGCTATATCAAGATTGTCGATCGTCTGAAGGACATGATCGCCGTCGGCGGGTTCAAGGTTTTTCCGAGCCAGGTCGAGGAAGTGCTCTACAAGCATGAAGCGGTCAAGGAGGCGCTGGTGATCGGCGTTCCCGACGCCTATCGCGGGGAAAGTCCCAAGGCCTATGTCGCGCTGGAACCGGACGGCACAGTCAGCGGAGAAGAGCTGAAAGACTGGCTGAATCCGCAGCTTGGCAAGCATGAACGGGTGGTCGGTGTCGTGATCCGTGACAGTCTTCCCAAGACCATGATCGGCAAGCTCGATCGCAAGGCGCTACGGACCGAGGAACTGGACTAGGGTCGCTGCACCGGCCGGCGATTATCCGGTCGTGGAGCGCAGTTTTTCGGCTTTTTTCGAAACGAACACCTGTGCTTTGGCGGTATAGTTCTTGACGGCGTAAAGCTGTTTGTCCGCCGCTTCGAGCAGGCTGTTGGCAGTCCTCCCGTCAACCGGCCATGTCGCGATGCCGATACTTGCCCGGACCCGGATGATATGCTCCTGGACGACGCAGGGGGGAACCAGTGCGGCCAGCAGATGATCCGCGCAAGCCGTGTCCGAAATGGTCGAGTCAGGCGATAGCAATATCGCAAATTCATCGCCGCCCATCCGCGCGACAATACCGTTGTCGCCGCAGGTCTGGCGCAGGCGCTGGGCCACTTCGACGAGCAACTGGTCACCGACCGCGTGGCCGAACTGGTCATTGACCGGTTTGAACGCGTCGAGATCGAGCAGTGCGACGGTGAATGTCCGCTCGGGATCTTCCTCTTCGATCTGGCGGGCGAGATTTTCGGCCAGTACCCGGCGGTTGAAAAGGCCGGTCAGCGGATCGGTATGCGCCAGCTCGCTCATGTCGTTCTGCAACACCAGCATGTGGATGAATTGGTCATTCTGTTGCGTGATCAGCCGGTACAGAAAGGTCGTTACCATGATCAGGCTGCCCGCCGCAGACCAGGCGAGGGGGTCACCCGACAGCAGCATGATGATCGTGATCGGCATGATACCGATGATGATGTTGAGGATGGCTGCCAGCCGGATCGTCGCCAATGTATAGATGGTCGTCAGCGAACCCATGGCGAGGGTGAAGGGATAGAAAAGCTTCATGTCATCGGGTGCGTTGACATAGCTGAGCACGCACCAGATGCTGACAAGACCGCAAATCGTGGCGGAGAAGAAGGTTGCCTCGGCGATGAACTGCCGCGCCAGATCGGGACTGCCCGACGCATTGCGATCCTTGATCAGCGAGATGAAGCCGATCAGGCAACAGCTGCCCATGGCGAGCGGCATCCCGTAGCGGATCCATGGCTCAGCCCCGACGCTCGAAGCGTAAAGCACGAAGGGAATGGTCAGGAACATCGCGAGGAAGAGCGCGCGCGACTGGCTCTGCAGGCGCGTGGCGCTCAATATCGCAAACTCGTCTCGGACAGCTTCCGGGATCGGCGGTATAAGGCGCTGGATAAACTGTCGAATGGCTGACTGCATCCCGCGTTGCTAACGGCTAAATGTAAACGTCGCGTTAAGGGTGCTGACCGGTGTCGCCTATCAGCTTACAAGGGGCGTGCAGCAGATCCGGAAACCCCCGTTTACGTCAAATTAACCACGAATGTTTTACATGATCCGGTCTGAAATCCAACGGGGGGGTCATCATGTCCTTTGAAAATGCAAGCTCGATCATCGCAAGCCACACTATCACGGGGGAGGCGGTGAAGCGCGGCGCCAGCGACCCCAGCCTGCCGCAGAATGACTCGCCGGAGCAGCGCGCGCAGCGCCGGGCACAGATCAATGCGACATCGACGCAATATCAGTGGACGACCGATATCGCCAGCCTGCCTGGCGTGCCCCTGGCCACGCATGTTCCGCCCGACGACCAGCCGTCGATCGAATGGTGGTTCAAGGTGCTCGAAGTCAGCATCGCCATACTCGAGAACGTCAAGGCGGTGCTGCTGAAACCGATCTATTCCGGTCTCGACGACGCGGCGAAGACAATCATTGACGACGCGCTGGCCGATGCCGGCGAGATCAGGTCGAAGGTAGAAGCCCTGCGCGAAAAACACCGTGTGGCCAAAGCCGGCCCCGGCCTCGAAAGCAGCATCGAGGAAGCGGTACAGGGCGCGGATATCGAGGAACTGAAATCGCATGACAGCGCCCTGCGCGACATTCTCACCGTGATCATCGATGTGCTGAAGGCCGAAGAGGCCGCGCATACCCGTTCGATCGAGGCCTATCGCGATCTGTACCAGACGCTGCCGGTGCCCGGCATCGCCTATACATTCCAGGACGATGACCAATTTGCCCGCTTGCGGGTGGCCGGACCCAATCCGATGCTATTGCAGGGCATCGACCGGATACCCGACAATTTCCCGGTGACGGCAGCGCAATATGCTTCCGTCATGGGGGACGATACTCTTGCCAGGGCGCTTGCCGATGGCCGGGTTTTCCTGTGTGATTACACGGACCTGGAGGTGCTTGTTGCGGGTGTCTGGAAAGGCCATGCGAAATATGTCTACCGGCCGATGGCTTTGTTCGCCGTGCCGCCGGGCGGATCGTCGCTCAAGGTGGTCGCGATCCAGTGCGGTCAGGACAATAGCCAGTATCCGGTGATGACACCCTCGGTTGCCGCGTCGGAAAAATGGGGCTGGGAAATGGCAAAATTTGTCGTCCAGGTCGCCGACTGCAACTATCACGAACTGTTCGTCCATCTGGCCGGCACCCATCTGGTCAGCGAGGCCATTGCCGTGGCGACCCGGCGCAATCTCGCCAATGTCCATCCGCTCTGGTCGTTGCTGGTGCCGCATTTCGAAGGCACATTGTTCATCAATAATCTGGCGGTCGAAACGCTGATCAACAAGGGCGGCCCGATCGACGATTTCTTTGGCGGAACGATCGAATCGAGCCAGCTTGCCGCCGTCCAGGCGCGTCTGGCCTTCGACTTCTACCAGAAAATGACGCCGGTGGATTTTGCCGAGCGGAAGGTTGCCGATCCGGCGATCCTGCCGGACTATCCCTATCGCGATGATGCCTTGCTGGTCTGGGATGCTATCCACGACTGGGCCTCGCAATATATCAACATCTATTACAGCGATGACGAGGCGGTGACCGCTGACAGCGAACTGGCGCTCTGGGCTTCCTCGATCGCGTCGGAGGGCCATATCGTCGGTTTCCGGCCGATTACATCGCGCGCCCAGTTGATTGATGTCTGCACAATGATCATTTTTACTGCGAGCGCCCAGCATGCCGCGGTCAATTTTCCGCAACGCACGCTGATGTCCTTTGCGCCGGCGGTAACCGGCGCGGGCTGGACCGCCGCCCCGACCGATCAAACGGGCCATGACAAGGGAGAATGGGTCGAATATATGCCGCCCATGTCCTTGGGATTGCTGCAATTATCTTCGCTCGAACTGCTGGGTTCGGTCTATTACCGTCCGCTCGGCGACTATCGCACCAACCGCTTTCCCTACAAGCCTTGGTTCCAGGATCCGGTGATTACCGACGACGAAGGGCCGCTGGCGCGGTTCCAGGCCGGATTGCGGGCCGTGGAGGCGCGGATCATCGCGCGCAACCAGCGGCGGATGCATCCCTATGTCTATCTCCAGCCCAGCCAGATTCCGACGAGCACCAATATCTAGCTGCGGCAATTTCCAACAGGGGGGCGCGCGGTCCGGATCAGTCCGGGCTGCGCGCTGCCAAAATGCGCTTGTTTCGTTTCTCTACCGCCAGAAATGCCTTGAAAACACCCAGATTCGGGTCGGTTTTGCCGCTTTTGCCCAGATTTTCGAGCTGTTCGTAGAACCAGAAAATGACCGCGAAGCTGCGACCGCCTTGACCATCTGGAAGCGCATGAGAAAGCCCAGCCAGCCGGGGAGCAGGTGCAGCCTGTCCTCGAACCGCGGCAATGCTTCCAAGTCTTCCAATAAACGTTTCGGCGCGTCGGTCATGACGCACATCGGGCGGCCCAGGCCGATCAGGTCGGCGGCACCGCTGGAAAGCGCGGATTCCATCGCTTTGCGGGTCCGGAACCCGCCGGTCACCATCAGCGGCACCTTGACCGCATCCTGCATCGCCTTGGCAAAATCGACGAAATAGGCTTCGCGCGCCTTGGTCGACGGCGCGACATTCTGCTCCTCTTTCTCCTCGATTCCGTCGGACCCCATCAGCGCGGGCTGTTCATAGGTGCCACCAGAGATTTCCACCAGATCGACGCTGGCTTCCTCCAGCCAGCGGAGCACTTGCAAACTGTCCTCGAAATTGAACCCGCCCTTCTGGAAATCAGCGCTGTTCAGCTTCACCGAGATCGGGAAATCCGGCCCGACCGCAGCGCGGGTCTTGGCCACCACCGCCAGCAGGAACCGCGCCCGGTTTTCCAGACTGCCGCCATATGCGTCGGTTCTCTGGTTGGACCGGGGGCTCAGGAAGCTGCTCAGCAGATAGCCGTGGGCGGCGTGGATCTGCGCGCCCGTAAAGCCGGCTGCCTGACAGGTTTTGGCGGCCAGGGCGAAGCGGTCGACCAGATCTTCAATCTCTTCAATCGTCAGCGCCACCGGCTCGCCAAACTGGCCTCCGGGCAGGCCCAGCTTGACCGCCGAGGGGGCCTTGGGATGTTTGTTGACATTGCTCTGTGTCTGTCGCCCGGCGTGGCTGATCTGTGCCCAGAAATGATTGCCATTGCGCGTTGCCGCCTGTGCCCATCCGGTGAGTGCTGCCATCATGGCGTCATCCGCCGGCCGGTCGATGACCACATTGCCCGGTCGCTCCAGATGGTCGCGGTCAACCTGGATATTGCCGCTGAGCAGCATCCCGGCGCCGCCGTCAGACCACAGGCCGTACAATCGTTCCAGTTCTCTGGTCGGCACGCCGTCCGGCGTTGCCATGCCTTCGGTCATCGCAGCTTGGCGAGCCGGTTGGGCAGGGTGGCTCCACAGGGAAGCGACAGCGGATCGGAAAGCGACATGGTCATGATAGGGCCCCGGATTTGGATTGCGTTTGAAAACTGATTCTGTCCCATGCGGAAATATTTGGCAAGCGGAACCGCATATTTCCGACATAATGTGCTGGAAAACCGATTATTTGGCTTTTCGAATAAATAGCGTATAGTGTTGTCGAAGGATCGTGCGGGGGCAAACTTCGACGATGGCCGGAGATGAAATTCTGAGGGGAATGGAAATGGTCGCAACAGCGTCTCGAAAATCGGTAAGCAAACATCATGCGCGTCAGGACGTGCAGCATCAGAGCGTCCGCTGGGACAAGAAGATGAGCAACAACTGCGCCGCAGCATTGCTGGTCTATACCATATTGCAGATATTCGTCGTTTTGCGCTTCATCGAGACCAAAGGCATGTCGATCGCTCCCTATTTCGGCCTGATCCTCCTCGTCGCCGTTATCATCCCCTTTTGCCGCAATTTCGAAAAGCGCTGGTCGGACATGAGCAGCAGCGGCCTGACCGAGCAAAGCCTCGCGGCAAAATTTCGCGCGGACCAGTCGCTCCTATGGCTGCTGGCTGTGGGCCTGCCGTTTCTATTCGTCGGCCTGATCGCCGGATTTGGCGCGATCCTGTGACAAGCGCGCTGATATAGTCAGTCGGCAAGAACCGGCGATAGTTTGCACATCATTTGACACCGGATCGTTGACCTTGCTGGGTGCCGCACCTATGTCCAGCCTATGTTGAAACCTTCCGAAGCGCAGGACCGCGCCGACGCCCTCATTTCCCAAGCCAAAAAGCCGGCGCCGATGCCGCGGACGCGATTTACGTATGCGATGCGGCAACCCAGGTGCAGATGCGCCTCGGCAATCTGGAAGATGTCGAGCGTTCCGAAGGCGAGGAAATCGGCCTCAGGGTGTTTGTCGGCAAACGTTCGGCGACCGTATCCTCTTCCGACATGGACCCGCAGACCCTGTCCGATCTGGTCGGGCGTGCTCTCGACATGGCCAAAGAGGCGCCGGAAGACCAATATGCCGGTCTCGCGCCCGAAGAATTGCTGCTGAAAACCGAACCCCATGCGATCGAGGGTGATGACGGACAGGACCCCGATCCCGAATTTCTGCGCGAACTGGCGCTGAAAGCGGAAGATGCCGCTCGTGCGGTCAAGGGTGTCACCAATAGCGAAGGCGGCGGCGCGAGTGCTGGCCGCAGCATTGTTGCGCTGGCCACCAGCCATGGCTTCTCCGGTGCCTATTCGACCAGCGGCTACAGCCTGTCCGCCAGCGTCATCGCCGGCGAAGGCGATGGCATGGAACGCGACTATGCCTATGACAGCGTGCGTTTTCTCGAAGATCTCGACGCGGCCGAGGATATTGGCCGCGAAGCCGGAGAACGCGCCGTTTCGCGGCTCAATCCGGTCAGCTTCAAATCGGGTGCGATGCCCGTTGTTTACGATCCTCGCGTCGGCAACAGCCTGCTCGGTCATTTCATCGGTGCCATTTCGGGCAGCGCCATCGCCCGCAAAACCAGTTTTCTGCTCGATGCGCTCGATAGCCAGGTGTTCGACAGTTCCGTGTCGATCATCGACTGTCCGCATCGCAAGCGCGGTCTCCGCTCCAAGGCCTTTGACGGCGAGGGATTGCCCACTGCGAAAACCAGGCTGATCGACAGTGGCCGGTTGACCCAGTGGATCATGGAAAGCGCGTCCGCGCGCCAGCTTGGACTGCAACCCACCGGCCATGCATCGCGCGGCGTCGGCGGCGCGCCAGGCGTCTCCGTGACCAATCTGCATATGGGCAATGGCTCGGTCAGCAAGGCGGAACTGATCAAGGATATCAAACATGGTGTCTATATCACCGAACTGATCGGCATGGGCGTCAATCCGGTGACCGGCGATTATAGTCGCGGCGCCGGCGGTTTCCTGATCACCGACGGCGAAATCGGGCCGCCGGTCTCCGAAATCACCATCGCCGGCAATCTCAAAGACATGTTCAGAAGCCTGATCGCCGCAGACGATCTGGAATATCGCTACGCCGGCAATGTCCCGACATTGCGAACCGACAGCATGACCGTGGCGGGTGGCTGAGCAAATCCACTAGTGGCGGATCTGCAGGATCACGCCTATCGGACCAGAAGCGCTGCCGCCACCCGCGCGACCAACGGAGACACTCTTGGCTGACATTGATTTTGACCGGGTTATCGCGATCGCCAAGGAAGGCGGGGCGCTGGCCATGCGGCACTGGGCTCTGGGCAAGAAAGAAGCCAATATCTGGGAGAAATCCCCCGGTCAGATTGTTAGCGATGCCGATCTCGCGGTTGACAGCTTCCTGCGCGCAGAGCTGGAAAAGCTGGTGCCATCCGCCGGCTGGCTGTCCGAGGAAACCCATATCGATCACAGCGGTGCCGGCGATGAATTGACCTGGGTGGTCGACCCGATAGACGGCACCAAGGATTATGTCGCCGGCAAGACCGGCTGGTGCGTATCGATTGCCCTCGTCCAGAATGATGCGCCGATATTCGGGGTGCTCGATGCGCCGGCGATGCAGGAGACCTGGGTCGCCAGGGCCGGCAGCCATACCGAGGTCAATGGCCGAAAGCTGGTCGCCAGCTTGCGGTCCCAATATGACGGTTGCCGCATCCCCGCCGAGAGCCTGCCGCCGGACATGAAGTTCACCATTGTGCCAAAGCCGAACAGCATCGCGCTGCGCATGGCGATGGTCGCGGATGACCGGGCCGACGTCGTCGCCTCGACGCGCTGGGGCCATGAGTGGGATATCGCCGCCGCTCATGTTATCGCCACCGAAGCAGGGGCCAGCGTCACCGATGCGCTGGGCGAGCCGCTGGTCTATAACGGCACCCACGGCAAGGCGCTCGGAGTATTATGCTGTTCGCAAAACCTCTATCAGGAGGCGGTACAGCGGATTGGCAAATATGTCACCGAAAATGGTGCCAGCCACTAGGCCAGACTGGTAATTCGGGCTCTCGTCCACAGGCCCTGGCGGTCGCGCCGGGCCGAATTGACCAGTGCCTGACCAAAGGCTTTCACGATCCAGCCCAGTTTCTTGCCTTTGCTCGTATAGATGCGGCGCTCGAGAGACGCACCATTGCTCTGGCTGATCGCTCGGGCAATATCCCCGTAGATGCCTGCCGCGGCCAGCACCGCCCAGCGCGACCGGAACGGCAGGCTGGTTGCGCCGACGCGCGCGGACGCTTCATATTCACCGGCCAGATCGCAGAGCCGGTTCACCAGACCAACCAGTGCATCCCGCTGCGCCGGGTCCAGTATATGGTCCGGATCAATGCCGGCTTGCGCGAGCCAGTTTTTCGGCAGATAGCAGCGGCCGGCCTGCGCGTCCTCGGCCACGTCGCGGGCGATATTGGCGAGTTGGAACGCCAGTCCCAGATCGCAGGCGCGGTCCAGAACCTCTTGATCCCGAGCCGACACGCCCATCACCACCGCCATCATGCAACCGACCGCGCCGGCGACATGATAGCAATATTGGAACAGGTCCTCTTCCGTGGCCGGCCGCCATCCGCGGGCATCCAGCGCGAAGCCGTCGATCATGTCATCGGCAAAATATTTGGGAATATGACATTCCTGCGCGACCACCCCAAAGGCGTCGAACGGCGGATTGCCGGTCTGCTCGCCGCCATGGGCGCGGGTGGTCATCATCCGCATTGCCGCGATCGTCTTGACCGGCTTGTGCACGGTCGACATGCCATGGCCATGGTCCTGGCCATCGGCCAGATCGTCGCAGGCGCGGCACCAGTAATAGAGCAGCCACGCCCGTTCGCGGGTCTGTTTCGAAAACAGCTTCGAGGCCCGGGCAAAGGACTTCGATCCGCGCTCGATGCTGCTTCTGGCGTGCAGGACAAGGTTGGCGCGATTCATGACGGCAACGAGGGGAGAGCCGCTGGCGCCGGGCCGGTCAAAGCGCGCCTGGTGAGGAAAACCGTCTTTCGACCGGCTCAGGACGAACGGACGCGTAATTCACGCCATATCCTCCAGCATCAGCTCTGCGGTCGCCTTGGCGCTGCCCACCACGCCGGGAATGCCCGCGCCCGGATGGTCCCCGCGCCGACAAAATAGAGATTGTCGATGATATCATCGCGGTTGTGCACCCGGAACCAGGCGCTCTGGGTGAGCAGCGGCTCGAGACTGAAGGCGCTGCCGAGATGGGCATTGAGATCACTGCCGAAATCCTGCGGCGTATAATGGAAGCTGGTGACAATCCGGTCGTGGATATCGGGGATCAGGCGGTGGCCGATTTCGTCGAGAATTCGCTTCTCGTAGATCGGACCCATCTCCTCCCAGTCGATCGGCAGCTTGCCCTGATGCGGCACTGGCGCCAGGACATAGAAGGTGCTGTGCCCCTCGGGCGCATTTCCGGATCGGTGACCGTCGGATGGTGGAGATAGAGCGAGAAGTCGCTGGGCAGCACGCCATTGTCGTAAATATCGTCGAGCAGGCCTTTGTAGCGCGGCCCGAACAGGATCATATGGTGCGGTATGCCCGGCCAGCTGCCCTTCACGCCAAAATGGACGACGAACAGCGATGGCGAATATTTTTCTTCTGCAGCTTCGCGGTCACGGTCCTACTGCGATGTTTGTGACCGAGCAGATCGCGATAGCTGTGCATCACATCGGCGTTCGAGGCGACCGCATCAAAGCGCTCGCTCCAGCCCGATTTGCAGGTGACGCCGGAGGCGCGGTCACCGATCGTATCAATCTTGGTCACCGGATCGTCGAGCCGGATCACCCCGCCGATCCGTTCGAAATGCTTGACCATCGCGGTGACCAGCATATTGGTGCCGCCCTTGGCAAACCAGACGCCGCCGAGCCGTTCCAGCTTGTGGATCAGGCCGTAGATCGCGCTGGTCTTCATCGGATTGCCGCCGACCAGCAGCGACTGGAAAGACAGGAATTCGCGCAGTTTTTCGTTTTTCACAAAGCTGGAGACTTTGGAATAGACCGAGCGATAGGCCTCATATTTCATCAGGGCAGGGGCCGCCTTGATCATCGACTTGAAATCGAGAAACGCCTTGGTGCCCAGCTTGACATAGCCTTCCTCGTAAAGCCCGCCGCTATATTCGAGGAATTTCTTGTACCCCTCGACATCATCCGGTTCGATCGCCGCGATATTGGCGTAAAGCTGCTGCGGATCGTTGACATAGTCGAAATTGGTGCCGTCCGGCCAGTTGAGCCGGTAGAAGGGCGATACCGGCATCAGTTCGATATCTTTTGCCATGTCATGGCCGGTCAGGTCCCATAGCTGCGAAAGACACTCGGGATCGGTGATGACAGTCGGTCCGCCGTCAAAGATAAAGCCTTCCTTCTCCCAATAATAAGCGCGGCCGCCCGGCTTGTCGCGGCCTTCCAATATGGTCGTCTGGATTCCTGCCGACTGTAACCGGATGGCGAGTGCCAGGCCGCCGAAACCGGAACCGATTACGGCGGCTTTTTGAACAATTCGTTCTGGGATTTTGCAACTTCACTCATCGAATAATCAAACTCATCTATATTTCAGCAAAAGCGGGATTGCGCGGGAAACGGGAATGGGCGGTTTGCCGGTCAACAGGCTGATCTGATCCATCTTGGTCGACTTTCCGGCATAGAAACGGGCGAGCAATTGCTCGTCTTTGGCATAGGTATGTTCCAGTGTCTTGTAACGGTTATCCAGGTCAGCGCCAAGAAACAGGAAGGCGCATAGCAGCCGGTAGAATTTCCCATTTTCCAGTGCTCCGTCGCCAGGTCGCGCAGCATCTTGTCGAGAGAGCTCTGGTTGATCTCTGGCATTTCTGCAATCAACATCGCGGTCTTTACCGCCATCGGCAGCGAGTAACTGGTGATCGGCTGGATCAGCGCCGCCCGTGCCCCGGCACGTGCATCAAGCTCCCCGTTGGCCTTCCAGAAAGCATCAAAATCGCCGCCGTAAATGACCGGAAGCTGGCCTTTTTCTTCGCTCAGTACTGCTTCGATGTCCCATCCTTTGGCGCCAGCATAGGCGGCAATCCGATCATGCGAGGCCGCGCTGTCAAGGTCCGGGCCGTCAGCGTAATACGTGTCTTCGACAAAAACCTCGGTGTCACTGAACGGCAGGCAATAGATGAAGCGATAGCCGTCGATCTGTTCGACCGTCGCGTCCATGATCACAGGCCGTTCCAGCCCGTGGGGCTTGCCCAGCTTCAGCATCTGACCGAAAAATTTCTGCCATCCGGTCTCCAGCGCCGAAATATCGCCGCCGCCGCGGACATCCAGCACCGCTCCCGCAGATATTGTAGAGCCGTCGGCCAGCTGGACCCTTCTGCTTTCGACTGTCTCGGCTCGCTGGCCCGTGATCAAAGATTCCGGCGGCAATCGCTTCCGCAATTCGCTGTCGAGATTGGCCGATTCTATCGAGAAATAGCCATTGTTCAGCCGGCGGTTATATTTCGGGAAATGCACGTCATAGCTGTCCCACTGGCGCGAGATCAGCGGATCGATCAGCCAGCGATGCTCCGGCTCGATGTCGCTTTGGAAAAAGGACCAGATATGGTTGCCGCCGAACCGGTTATCCGCCTCGATCAGCGCGATTTTCAGCTCCGGCCGCAATTTTGCCAGAGCGAGCGCAATCAGTCCGCCCGCCAGCCCGCCGCCAGCAATGGCCAGATCATATTGGAGGGAGGAAGGCGCTTTCATCGGCATTACCGAGCCTTAGCTGAAGGGGGAAGCAGGGGAAAGCCTGTCTGAAAGCCGGTAGTAATGATAATCTATTATCGCTTGCTCCCAGCCAGTACGCGCCATATTCCGGTGCCATGAACCATGCGCTTCCCGTGCTGATCTCTGCCATTGCGATGACGCTCATCGTCGGCGGGCGCTATCTGTTGACTAGCGGCTTATTTGCATGGCTGACGGGCCGGGTGCGGCCGGGCCATTATCAACAGCTGAAGCCCCAGATCGGCCGTGAAATCCGCTGGTCGCTGCTGTCTGCTGCGATTTATGGCGTGCCGGCCGGAATCGTCGCCTGGGGTTGGCAGAACGAGGGCTGGACCAAAATCTATACCGACCCCGGCGCCTATCCACTATGGTATCTGCCGCTGTCCTTCTTTCTTTATCTGTTCCTACACGACACATGGTTCTACTGGACCCACCGGCTGTTCCACAGGCCGCAATGGTTCAGGGTCGCCCATGCGGTCCACCATGACAGCCGGCCACCAACCGCCTGGGCGGCGATGAGCTTTCATCCGGTCGAAGCGATCAGCGGAGCAGTCGTCATCCCGGCTCTGGTAATCGCGATCCCGATTCACGTCGGCGTTTTGGGTTTGGTATTGCTCACCATGACGGTTATGGGCGTATCCAATCATATGGGATGGGAAATGTTTCCGCACTGGCTGGTGCGCGGGCGATTGGGCCAGTGGCTGATCACCGCGACCCACCATGAGAAACATCATGAGGCATATCGAGGTAATTATGGGTTATATTTTCGCTTCTGGGACAGGATTTGCGGCACCGACATCGGGCTTGCGGACATCGGGAGCAGTTTTGGTGCTGCTGCTCGGGGCAAGCGCGACGGCGAGTGAAGCGCCGGCCGCGGTCGCACCGGCCATCTCTGCCTCGATCGATCTGGAAATCAGCGGTCTCCGCTCGGAGAAAGGCAATGTGCTTGTCTGCCTGAGCGCCAATCCGAAATATTTTCCCGACTGCAGCGAGGACAAGCAGGCCCGCAAGCTCAAGGTTTCCGCCGGCAAGGCCGAAGCCATCCAGATCGCCGACGTGAAGCCGGGAACCTATGCCGTGGCGCTGGTTCATGACGAAAATGCCAATGGCAAAATGGACCTGCGGCTGTTCCTGCCGCGCGAGGGTTTCGGCTTTTCCCGCAATCCCAAAATCGGCATGGGGCCGCCGAAATTCAAATCGGCGCAATTCACCATCGGCACCGATGACGCGCGTTATGCGGTGCGGATGAAATATATCCTGTAATCGGCGGGAAATTAACCGTTACCTAGGACTCTCGCGGCATTCTGCCACGACAGGCTAGGAGTTGCGTATAATGTATCAGTCCAGACAAGCGTTTTTCAACCAGAATGACGGGGGCGAACAGTCGCGCCTGTCGGAAATTCTCGGTGCCTTTTCCTACGCGCTGGATCTGACCGAGGGGCAGCCCGCCGGCCACAGTATCCGCTGTTGCTGGATCGGCACGCAAATCGCGATGGCGCTGGGCTTGAAAGGCGACAGTTTGCGCGATGTCTATTATGCAGTGCTGCTCAAGGATCTCGGTTGCAGCAGCAACGCGGCTCGGGTCAGCGAACTGTTCGTCGGTGACGACAGGAAACTGAAACAGGGCTTCAAACTGGTCGGTTCCCGTCCCGAGGATCTGGGCGAATATCTGGCCGTCGCGGTCGGCGTCGATGCGGCAGCCGATGTACGCGAGCGGGCGCTCGGCAATCTCGCCGAAAATGGCGGTGCGATCATGACCGAAATGATGGAGACCCGTTGCGAGCGCGGGGCCGATATCGCCCGGCAATTGCGCTTTTCCGAAGATGTTGCCGAGGCGATTTCGCATCTCGACGAACATTGGGATGGCGGCGGCCTGCCGCTTGGCATCGCCGGTTCCGATATCCATCTCGGCGGCCGCATTGCGCTCCTGGCGCAGGTTGCCGATGTTTTCTACAGCGCCAGGGGCAGGGCCGCCGCGCTGGCCGAAATCCGCAATCGCGCCGGAAGCTGGCTTGACCCGCAGCTCTGCGCGCTGTTCGAGAAACTGTCCGAAGCGAGCGGCTTCTGGGACGAACTGGCGCTCGACGATCTGCCCGAACAATTATGGGCGCTTGAGCCGGCTGCCCAGGATATCGTGGTCGACGAGGATTATCTCGACGACATCAGCGCGGCCTTCGGACAGGTGATCGATGCCAAAAGCCCGTTTACCGCCGGTCACAGCAAGCGGGTCGGACTGATCGCCGACAGGATTGCCGAAAAACTCGGGCTGGACGATCATCGCCGCCGGGTGCTGCGCCGGGCCGCAACCCTGCACGACGTCGGGAAACTGGGCGTCAGCAGCGCTATTCTGGAAAACCGGGCAAGCTGGATGCAGAGGAGTGGCAGGCCATGCAGGACCATGCCGAACATACCACCAATATCCTGAGCCAGATCGGCGTGATGAGCGACATGGCCATGATCGCCGGATCGCATCACGAACGGCTCGATGGCAAAGGTTATCCGCTGGGTCTGGACGAACGCAGCATCGCGATGGAATCGCGGATCATCACGGTTGCGGATATCTATGACGCGCTGACCGCGGACCGACCCTATCGCGCCGCCATGCCGCCGGAAAAGGCCATGGCGATATTGCAGGATGAAGTGGGCAAAGCAGTGGACGGGCAATGTTTCAGCGCGCTGCAGGCTGTCATCGAAAAGGGGCTGGCGGAATAGCGACGCGTTGCCAAAAGGGATTGGCCTCCTATATCGGGAGGGAACCGTTATCCGGTCCGCGCGTTGAATCATCGCGCAACCAACAGGGAACCAGTCTTGAAACATTCGAATATCTTCCGCCATGCCGCCTTGCTCACTCTTGGGCTCGGCCTGTCTTCCCCGCTTCTGGCTCAGGACGAGCCAGCCTCGGCACCGGTTGAGAAATCGGTATTCGACGGCGACTATCTGACGGCGGGTATCGGCGTCGCGGTGGGTTCCAGCTACGAGGGATCGGACAATTATACCGTCTCGCCCCTGCCGGTGGTGCTGGGCAGCTTCGGCGGTGTCGATTTTCAGCCGCGCGGTCCCGGTATCGCGCTGGATTTCATTCCCGATCGCGATGGTGCAAAGGTCGACTTCATCTTTGGCCCCGTAGTGCGCGCGCGCTTTGACCGGCACAATTCCATCGAAGACGAGGTGGTCAAGTCGCTCGGCAAGCTCGACTTTGCGGTCGAGGTCGGACCTTTTGCCGGCGTTCAGGTCAATCGCCTGCTCAATCCCTATGACTCGCTGACGGCGCAGGTTGATGTGCGCTGGGATGTGGCGGGTGCGCATGACGGCATGGTCGTCTTCCCCAGCCTGACCTATTTCACGCCGCTCAGCCGCGGTATCGCCACCAGCATTTCGATCAACGCGGAATATGTCGACGATGATTATGCCGACTATTATTTCAGCATATCCCCGACCGGTTCGGCGGCCAGTGGCCTGCCGACCTTCGCGGCCGAAAGCGGCTGGAAAAATGTCGGCGCGACGATGCTGACCGCGGTCGATCTGGACGGCGACGTCACCAACGGCGGTTTCAGCATGATCTTCCTCGGCGGCTATTCCCGCATGCTCGGCGACCCGAAACGGTCTCCGGTGACCTCGATCCGCGGCAGCGCCAACCAGTTTTTCGGCGCGATCGGCGTGGGATATACGTTCTAGCAGACCCGCAAACGGGGCGGCCCGTTGACGGGCCGCCTGTTCAATCCGCCTTCGGTTTTTCCCCGCGACCGCTTTCCGGAGCCGCTGCCTTGGCTGCGGCCGGGCTATCATCCTTTTGTCCGACCGGGGCGCCGCTTTGGCCGGTTTCTCCTCCAGCGCGGTTTTGGCGGGAGCCTCCGCAGTGGATTCCTGCGTGACCTTGGTCGCCCCCGATACCAGATTTTCCAGCGAGGATCCGTCCAGGCCCAGTTCCTTCATCAGGCCATCGATGACCGGCGCCTGGGCGCGATAGGAGAGGGCGGCAGAAACCGCATCGGTTGCCAGATTTCCGCTGCTTCCATTGCCGGCTCCGCCCTTGCTGGCGACACCATTGCCGCCGCTGCCATTCTGGTTGATCCCGTCGAGCTGGACGATCTTGATCGAGTCGATTGCCTCCATCGGCTTGGCCGATTCCCGGATGACTTCTGGCAAGACCTTGAGCAAGGCCATTTTGGTCTGCAGCGAGATTTGATCGGAGGACAATATATTTGCCGCTTCGTTGATCGCGCGTTGTCCGGCCGCTTCGACCTCGAAACGCACCCGCGCGGCTTCGGCGCGAAGCTTCTCCGATTCTGCTTCGCCTTCGGCATCTAGGCGCATGGCGGCGGCCCGGTTCCCGGCGGCTTCCTTTTCCGCTTCGGCCTGGACCTTCACGCCAATCGCCTGACGCTCGGCCTGTTTCGACGCCTCGATCAGTTCGATACGCTTGTCGCGGTCGGCGATTTCGGTTTCCCGTGCGCTGGTGACCTGTTCCTCGGCGGCGACGGCCTTGGCGCGGGCCGCGTCGGCTTCCGCCTTGGCCTGGCTTTCCTCGCGCGACTTGTTCTGGATCGCGATCTGCTGCTCCTGACGGGCGATTTCGATCGCCTGGGTCTGGGCGATCCGCGCCTCTTCGACAGCCCGGTCGGCCTCGATCTGGCTGCTGTCGACCTGCTGTTTCGCCTTGATCTGGGCGTCCTTGGCGTCGCGATCGCGACCGGCCTGTTCCTTGGCCACTTCCGATGCCTGGATGGCCCGGCGAACCTCGACCTCGCGCTCCTGCTCGAGCCGGGCAAATTCATTGTCCCGGCTGATTTCGAAAGAGCGCTGGTCGGCCTGGAGATTCTTCGTCTCGATCTGCACGCGGGTATCCTGCTCGATATCGTTGCGCGCTTTCTTGCGCAGTTCGATCTGCTCGGTCAGCTTGGTCAGGCCCTCGGCGTCAAAGGCGTTATTGGCGTTGAAATGTTCGATGCTGGTCTGGTCCAGCCCGGTGAGCGAGACCGATTCCAGTTCCAGGCCGTTCATCGCCAGATCGCTAGACGAGGCCTGTTGTACCTTTTGAACGAAATCGGCGCGCTGTTCGTGCAATTCATTCATGGTCATGCCCGCGGCGACCGAACGAAGCGCGTCGACGAACTTGCCCTCGACCAGATCCTTCAGCATCTCCGGCTGCATCGTCCGCAGGCCGAGAGTCTGGGCCGCCATTGCCAGCGACTGGGCATCCTGACGGACGCGCACGTAAAATTCCGCCTTCACATCGATCCGCAGGCGATCCAGCGTGATCAGCGCGTCGACATTGTTGCGCTCGACCGCCAGCCGCACGGTGTTCATGTTCACTGGCATGGTTTCATGGAAGACCGGGAACACCATGGCGCCGCCGTTCATTACCACTTTCTCGCCGCCGAAACCGGTCCGGACGAAAGCGATTTCCTTCGACGCGCGCTTGTACAGGCGGGTGAGGATCAGCGCGAAGATGAGCAAACCGACCAGGGGAGCGCCAGCATAAATTGCGATCTGGCTTACATTTTCAAGCATATATTCTCTCTTTCTTTCGACGATGCTCGTTGATCCGGCATCGGTTGTTCTTCTTCATCTTCTGTCCGGCCCGGCTGGATGCCGTCCGGTCTGTCAATTTTCGTTCAGCCAATGGGTACCCACGGCAACGGCTTTGAAGATATCGCCCTCGCGCCGCACCAGCAGCACTTCTTCTCCAGCGACGAATATTCCGTCATCATGATCCGGTTCGACCATCAGCGCGTGGCCGTGGCCGTGGCGGTCCCTGACCTTGGCGCGGGCCGGATAGCCGGGCTTGGCCGTGCCGATGTCGATGATGGCGCGGCGCCCGGTCAGATCGTCGATCGACACCGCTGTCGTCTCGTCCCCGGGAATGATCCTGGCCAGAGGCCTAGACAGCAGGCCGGTCAGTGGCAGCGCCACAAGCAGCGCGCCGAGTCCGGCCAGAAGCGGCGGCAACAGGCCGCCGGTGAGGGACTGGATGAACTGTTGCCCGGCAAATCCGGTCAGGCCGAAGAGCATCAGGAACAGCACCAGCAGGATCATGAACGGCAATCGTCCCCACCCAAGGAAAGAGAGCAGCCCGCCCGCGACCCCGGTGCCGTCGACATCGGCGTCCAGATCGACATCGCTGTCGAACCCGCCAAAGCCGATTAGCTGCAAGATACCAAGGGCGACCATCAGGACCAGGGCTGCCGCGAAAACGATGTTTTCGTCTGCTAGCCAAAAGTCGATCACCGTCATGCCCCCTGAATAAATTCCCTAATATGTCGAGCATTGGATAGAATATTCCGGATTCGGTCAATGTAAATCGGCCTCCATTTGCCGCTTTTGCCAATATTGCAGTGGCTCTCGACAGAAGCGATTATCGCGCCTAATATCGCTCCATTCCCCGGGGAGTCGTTTGACTGAGAGGGGCGCGTAACGTCGCCCGACCCGCAGAACCTGATCCGGCCCCTTAATCGGGCTTACCGGCGTAGGGAGGGAGCGGTTATTTGGGCATCCCGGATACGCTCTTTCTCCATCAGGACAGAAGGAGAGACGCGATGGGCAGTGCAGGCAATATTACCGGTTGGATCACCCTATTTTTGGTCTTTACGGTCTCGCCGCCGGTGTCGGCGAATTTCGCAATCCCGGCTTCTGGGGACGGATGGTGCGCGAAGTGCAGGCGAGCAGCGCGCTGCAATTTCTGACCGGCTTCATCACCCTGATTCTCGGCGCGACCATCTATCTGGTCAATCCCTTTGATCCCGGCGACTGGCTGTCGATCCTGATCAGCGTGATCGGCGGCTGGATCGTGATCGAGGGCATGCTGATCCTCGCCGTCGGCGACTGGTTCATGGATTTTGCCGCCCGCCTGATGGGCAAGGGCGGACGCGCCTGGGCGGTCCTCGCCATCATATTCGGCCTCGCGGCCGCCTTCGCCGGTTTCGTCCGGCTTCAAGTTTAACCTTCAAAGAAAGCAATAATCTATGGCTGATCTTCCAGCAAAGACCGAAATTGGCGTAACCACCGGCCCGATCAGCGGCTCCAAGAAAGTCCATGTCGCGGCGCATAGCGGCAGCGGTATTCGGGTGGCGATGCGCGAGATCCAGCTCGAGGGCGGCGAAGCGCCGGTCCGCGTCTATGACACCAGCGGGCCTTATACCGATCCCGAAGCGCTGATCGACATCAAAACCGGCCTCAACGAATTGCGCAGCCCGTGGATCCGCGCGCGCGGCGATGTCGAGGAAGTCGACCAGCGCGAGGTCAAGCCGGAAGACAATGGCCAGCTCGGCCCCGACCGCTCCGGCGGCGTCGCGCCCTTCCCCAATGTCCGCCGCAAGGTGCTGCGCGCCAAGCCGGGCGCGAACGTTTCCCAGATGCATTATGCGCGCCAGGGCATCATCACTCCCGAAATGGAATATGTCGCCGAGCGCGAAAATCTCGGGCGCGAGCGGCTCAAGGAATATAAGCGCGACGGCGAAAGCTTTGGCGCGTCGATCCCCGACTATGTCACGCCGGAATTTGTCCGCGACGAAATCGCACGGGGCAGGGCGATCATCCCGAACAATATCAACCACCCGGAAAGCGAGCCGATGGCGATCGGGCGCAATTTCCTCGTCAAGATCAACGCCAATATCGGCAATAGCGCGGTCGCGTCGGACGTCGCATCGGAAGTCGACAAGATGGTCTGGTCGATCCGCTGGGGCGCCGACACGGTCATGGATCTCTCCACCGGCCGCAACATTCACGACACCCGCGAATGGATCATCCGCAACAGCCCCGTGCCGATCGGCACCGTGCCCATCTATCAGGCGCTGGAAAAAGTCGGCGGCGTTGCCGAGGACCTGACCTGGGAAATCTTCCGCGATACGCTGATCGAGCAAGCCGAGCAGGGCGTCGACTATTTCACCATCCACGCCGGCGTTCGTCTGCCTTATGTGCCGATGGCCGCCAAGCGCGTCACCGGCATTGTTTCGCGCGGCGGATCGATCATGGCGAAATGGTGCCTCGCCCATCACAAGGAAAGCTTCCTCTACGAACATTTCGACGACATCACCGAGATCATGAAGGCCTATGACATTGCCTACAGCCTCGGCGACGGCCTGCGCCCCGGCTCGATTGCCGACGCCAATGACGAAGCGCAATTCTCCGAACTCTACACGCTCGGCGAACTGACCCACCGCGCGTGGAAATCCGACGTACAGGTGATGATCGAAGGCCCCGGCCATGTGCCGATGCACAAGATCAAGGAGAATATGGAAAAGCAGCTCGAAGTCTGCGGCGAGGCGCCTTTCTACACGCTCGGCCCCCTAACCACCGACATTGCGCCCGGCTATGACCATATCACCAGCGGCATCGGCGCCGCCCAGATCGGCTGGTATGGCACGGCGATGCTCTGCTATGTCACGCCCAAGGAACATCTCGGCCTCCCCGATCGCGACGATGTGAAAGTCGGCGTTGTCACCTATAAACTGGCCGCCCACGCCGCCGATCTCGCCAAGGGCCATCCCGCGGCGCAGGTCCGCGACGACGCGCTGTCAAAGGCCCGCTTCGAGTTCCGCTGGCGCGACCAGTTCAACCTCAGCCTCGACCCCGAAACCGCGATGCAATATCACGACCAGACACTCCCCGCAGAAGGCGCGAAAACCGCGCATTTCTGCTCGATGTGCGGGCCAAAATTCTGCAGCATGAAAATCTCGCAAGAGGTGCGCGATTTCGCGTCCAAGCAGAACCAGAGCGCCGAAGGCTTCATCGCCTCGGAGAAACTGGGTGCCGACACCGCCGCGGCGAGCAAAGCCGCAGCGGAAGAAGGCATGCGTGAGATGGCGAAGGTCTACAAGGACAAGGGAGACCGCTTGTATCTGCCCGAGGATGAGGTGAGCGAGCCGGCGGAGTGATCAGCCGGACATGCGGGCTGGTTTTGTGCTCCGTGGCACTGGCCGGCTGCGCCGCACGAATGGCCGACGTAAATTGGAGCCTTGCCGGCCGCGACTTTAGCGCCGGAGAAGCGGTCGCCCCGATGGTCTTCGACCGGAAGGACGCTTCCCGTTGTGCGGGGCTGTGGATGCTGCATGGCGATGCGGTGGATGATGGCGCGTTTTCGATGGAAGTCCACCGCGCCTTTCCGGAAGAATTGCGGCTGCCCTACGCGATCAATGCCGTCCAATTTTTGGCGAAGACGGGTTGAACGAACTGGCCTATCGCGAAGCCGCCGATCTGGCCGAGTCACAATTGCGCAAGGCTCTGGCTGGTGACGGGGAAGCATTCCGGCTCTATTTCGAAGCCCTCGGCCGCTGTTCCACCAAACCGGAGGCGGTTGGTGACGAAGCCGGACATGCGATAGATGCGCCTGCGGACGGCTAGCTTGGGCGCGCCATAAAACTGCCAGTCATCCCGAACCTATCCCCGTCGTCATCCTGAACTCGTTTCAGGACCTCGGGCGGCAGCGCACAATCTCACGGGATCCTGAACCGAGTTCAGGATGACGAGGTGATGTTATGTCCCGCTCGACGCCCGACCGCTTGACTACCGCCCTCGGAAAAGCGCAGGATAAGCCCCTGCAACGGCCCGCTTTTTCAAAGCATCGAGTCGCGACATACAGAGGGGGAAACAATATGCAAAAATTTTGGATGGTCCTGCCACTGCTGGCCATGGCCGCACCGTTGCAGGCGAAGAACGCGAAAGATGTCTTCATGCCGGAAGACCCCGAAGCAGCGGCCTTCCAGTCAGCGGTCGGTTTTGCCGATGCGGTGATCGCCGGGGATAAGGTCTATCTGTCCGGCGTGATTGTCACGCCACAGCCCGGCGAGAGTGACCTGAAACCCGCCTTCACCCGCGCCTTCGACCGCATCGGCCGGACACTGGAGCGGGCCGGAGTAAGCTGGGACGATGTCGTCGACCTGACCAGCTATCACACCGACCTGCAGGGCTCGATCAACGAAATGGTCGAAGTAAAGAACCGCTACATCAAGGCGCCATTCCCGGCGTGGACCGCGATCGGCATCAGCGCGCTCTACGAGGCGGACGGTGTGGTCGAGATCAAGGTCGTGGCGCAGCGGACAATGGACGGGGAGTGACCCGCTGCGGTCCATCCTCTTTAGAGGAGGGGTTGGGGTGGAGGATATCGAATGCTGGATATCTCGGTCCTGAAAATATCGCGCGAAGACACGAAGGCGCTAAGATAGATTTGGCTGAGAATACAAGGCCGCTATGACCGGAAAACCATGGACCGCGAAGCTGGTGACGTGATCAAAAAGATGCAGGAGTTAAAGTCGGTTTGAATTTTGACAGTTTGTTGTACACCTGTCTAGATATTGTAGAGTATATTTCGAAGCGTTACTATAAATAGTGAACCGATAGGGGCTTGAATAATGGGCTGGCGAGGAACTCTTCGAGCAATGGAAGCAGCGTCACGCCGCGCTAATCGCGAAGCGGAGCGAAATTGGAAAGCTGAGCAGAAGGCGATGATGGTCGCTGATGCGGAAGATGCAGTTTCTGAATGGCGAGAACATCTTCAGAATATCGTTTCGTTGCATGTAAATCCGAACGACGATGTCGACTGTCAATCTCTCCAAAAAGGGTGGAGCCTCTGAAGCCAGTGCGCGAAAGCACGAATGAGGACGCTGCTCTGGCGAAACTTGATCAATTCCGCCCTCGGCTATTTGACTTTCTGCTAGGCGGAGCGGAAAAGCGTCGACAGCGGCTTGCTGACGCGGTTGCCGATGCGCGAACGCTAGACGAAGTCGAGTTTAAAAAGCGCGTTAGTCAGCATCAGGAGGATCATTCTGATTGGCAGGCTGATAAAGAACTAGCGGAGCGCTTGTTGGCTGGTGATATCTCTGCCCAGAAAGACGTGATCAGCGAAATGACGTCGTGGAGTGATGAGGGCTTGATAGGGACCCGCCTTTCGTTCTCCATATCAGACAGCTTTCTACACGCTGTTGCACATGTGCACGGTGATGATGTTGTTCCGACCTATCGCCGTAAGCAACTCCAAAGCGGCAAACTGTCAGAGACCAAAATGCCTGCCGGTGAGCGACATGAGCTATATCAAGACTACGTTTGCAGTGTTGCACTGAAGGTCGCTGGTGACCTTTTTAGTGTTCTTCCTCGCGATGAGGTTTTTGTTACTTGCACCGCGAGCATGCTTGATAAGTCTACCGGCCACATGGCGGACACTCCAGTACTTTCGGTCCAGTTTGTGCGTCCCACTTTTAACAATTTGAGGCTGTCAGCAATTGACCCTTCGGATTCGATGACAAATTTCAACCATGTGATGGAGTTCAAGCGCACGAAGGGGTTTGCAGCAATTAACCCGCTTAAGCCCATTGCGGATGATTAGCTTTCCCGCATCACGCAACCTTCTCCCCACCCACGAGTACCCCCAACATGAAGCAAACCTTCACCCTAATTTCCCTCGCGCTCCTGGCGGCCTGTTCATCGCAGTCCTCCTCCGATCCCAAGCCGGCCGTGGAAGAGACTGTTTTTGTGACACCCGCAACGCCGGTGGTTCCGGAGAAGGCTGCCCCCGCACCCGCTCCCGGGCCGTCGGCAACCACCCTTACGCTCGCCGGCCTGGGTGATCTTCGTATTGGACAGGCGGTTCCCGCGGGCAGTCGCTGGGCGCAGATTTCCGAGGGCTGTCACGTCCTCTCCTCGCCCGATTATCCCGACGCCTATGCGATTGTCGAAGGCGGCACGCTGCGGCGCATTTCGATCAGCAAGGGTTCCAGGGTAAAGCTGGCCGAGGGCATTGGTCCCGGGGCGAGCGAGGCTGTGGTGAAGCAATATTTCTCCTTCAAGGCCACGCCGCATAAATATGGCGATCCGCCCGCCAAATATCTGACCGCGCCCAATGCCGCCAGCGGCGCATCCGCGCTGCGGTTCGAGATTGGCAGCGATGGAACGGTCAGCCAGATCCATGTCGGTACGATGCCGGTGCTTGGTTATGTCGAGGGCTGTGCGTAACCCCTCTCCGTTATAAAGACCCGTTCGCCCTGAGCCTGTCGAAGGGCGGGGCGTCTGCAGGGCCAGGTTAGCTGGTCCCACCCGTGCTTCGACAAGCTCAGCACGAACGGAATGAATGGGGCATGTGCAGGTGCGTTCTCTCCCCCGTTCGCCCTGAGCCTGTCGAAGGGCAGGCGTCTGCAAAGCCACGTTAGCTGGTCCCACCTGTGCTTCGACAAGCTCAGCACGAACGGATTGGACGGGGCACGTGCAGGTGCGTTCTCTCCCCCGTTCGCCCTGAGCTTGTCGAAGGGCGGGGCGTCTGCAGGGCAACGTTAGCTAGTCCCACCCGTGCTTCGACAGGCTCAGCACGAACGGATCGGGTGCCGCGCGTTTCCATTGTCCCCGCCCGAACCAAACCACCCGCAGACTCCCCACCCACAAAAAAGCCGCCCCATCAGGGACGGCTTTTCCGGGTGGCACTGCTGCTCGGGAGGGAGAGGGAGGAGGGGCAGTGCCGGGTTCAGGGAGGGGTGGGATCAGACCTTGTCGCCCAGAGCGCCCTTGACGGAGCCCTTGACTTGCTGGGCCTTGCCCTTGGTTTCCTGAGCCGCGCCTTTGGCACGGGTCTCGGGGTCATTGCTGTTCTGTTTGGCCTTGCCAACGGCTTCGTTCACATTGCCTTTTACTTTGTCTACGAGTTCGCCCATTTTCATGGTCCTTCTGTTTGGCCGGCTGTCCGGCCCTTGGGGGATGCAGGCGTTGTTGCCTGCACAGTCTATCTATGCACGAACGGCCTGATCGTTCCCGCGGCCATCACGGGTCGGCGCTCAATCGAAACGGTCTGGCGCTATGCTGGACTGGACGACGAAAAAGGTGCAGAATGATGACAATATCCGGGAAGTTTGGAGGAGCGGATCATGACCCAGGGATCGCTTGACGCTGCATTGGATGCTACCGAATAAACCATGCCAACGATTTTGCGCATCAAGGGTTACCGGTTCTACTTTTACAGCCATGAACCGAACGAACCGCCGCATATCCACGCCGATAAAGGTGGTCGCTCGCTGAAGGCATGGCTGGATCCGGTCGCACTGGCGCGCAATATCGGCTTCCGTCCGCACGAGATTAATGGCATATTGAAGCTGGTCGAGGAAAACCGCCCGGCGCTTTTGGAGGCATGGCATGAATATTTCAGCTAAAATCACCGATGAACGCGTCGCGGACGTGCGGTGCAGCGATGACAGCCTCATCGTCGATCTGATGGATGGCCGCAGCATATCGGTTCCTTTGGCCTGGTATCCGCGTTTGTTCGGCGCAACGCTGGAGCAACGCAGCAATTGGGAAATCGCTGGCGGTGGCTATGGGATATATTGGCCCGATATCGACGAGGACCTGAGCACCGAAGGCCTGCTCAGGGGAGCGCCCGCGCCGAAACTGGCCTGACGCAAAGCCAACAGAAACCGGCGGAGTTATAAGATTGAGCGATCCAGCAGCAGGGAAACCGAAATACCGCGTCCCTTCGTCGAACGGACGGGGCTGCAATATCTGGAGGACAGCCATGGCTATGCGCGGCTGCTGATGCCGCTGGCGGGGAACGGGAACCATGTCGGCGTGCTCTATATGGGCGCCTATACCGTGCTGGCCGAAGCGGTCGCCGCGCTGCCGGGAATTTCCTTCCTCGACACGGAACGGCATTTCCCGATCCTGAAAGATATTTACGTCGATTTCCACAGGCCCGCCGCCAGCGATGTCACCGCCGAATACCGGCTGTCGGACAGCGAGATCAAAGGCCTGCTCGCCGATCTCGAGCGCAAGGGCAGCGCCACCTATATCGCCGAATTCCCTATGCACGATGCCGACGGCGCGCATGTCGCCACCGGCAAGGTGACGGTGAAGCTATTGTCGCACGGCTGGAACAAATAGCCGGTTTCACGCGGCGAGGGCTTGGCTCTCCGGCTCCGGCGCCGGGTGGCCCCGAGCAGGGCCATCGTCGCGACGATCGCCAGCTCCAGCCAGAATATCTTCGGGTTCGCGGTCATGAAGTTCGGGAACAGAGCCGCCTGGATGGTCAAGTAGAGGTTGGTCATCGCGAGGCCCCATGACTTGCGTCATAGATGGCCGATGCTTTGACAGCCCCGTCTTATTCGTTATGGTTCTTATTTGGTCTTCGCTGCCTTGTTGCAGCGAAGACGCCAACCCGGGGGGGTGTTCAGTGACGAAAGAAACCGGACAGGGTGATCCTGACGAAGCGGACGGGGGCGGTGAAAAGCCGCGTATCGACTATAAAAAGATACTCAACAGAGGCAAGTCCTTGCTCGGCAGCACCGCGTGGCTGTCCTCGCTGGCCCTGATCGTGGCCGCCATCAGCCTGACCTTCCTGGTCTATAATGACAAGATTTGCGGCATCGACAGGCTCGGCAAGGACGGAATCGACAAGATCCAGTTCCGGGCTCCCGACAGCCAGTGCAACAGTGCGCCGCTGGCACCCGATCCGGTCGATCGCGATCCGTCCCGCCTCCGCGGGGGTGGCGGCGGCATTGTCGCGCCGGTACAGCCCGAGGTCAGCGCCCTGAGCCTGAGCCGGGAGCTGAAGCAGATCGTCGCCGAGGTGCGCGAAAGCAATGGCCTGACCGGTGACGCGCTGCTGACGACGGCGGCGCGGGCGGAGATCGAGGACCGGATCAGCGAGAACGACCTGCTGGCCGACCTGCGGGAGAAAGCCCGGCTGCGCGAGGGGTTGTTCGTCAATTATGGCACGCCGCGCAAGACCACGGTCCCCGGTGATCCGCAACCGGTCGGTTGTCAGGTCTATGCGAAGAAAAAGGATGCCGGGAAATGGCTGGTGATCGAGGGGCCCAATGGCAACGAGATCGTGCGCTATGCCAATGACTCGCTGCCGGAAGAAATCGGCGGCCGCCCGGTGGTGACCGAAGTGCAGGTGAACGGCAAAGACGCGGTGCGGCTCAACATTGACCTGACCGGCGTCGAGGATAATTATACCGTCGTCTATGCCCGGGAAGCGAGCGAAGTGGAGCGCAACAAGCGGAAATGCTGAAGCGCTGACGGGCGGGGCGCAGCGGCGGGCCTACCAGCCAGCGCCAGCGCCATCCGGTTCCACAGGTTGATCGTGGCAATGGCGAGCGCCAGTTCCGCCTGCTCTTCCGTGTCGAAATCCGGGTCACAGCCTCGGGTGCTGCCGTCGCTTCGGGTAGCCTCGTCAGTGCCTCCGCCCACAGCAACGCCGCGCTTTCGCGCTCGCTGAACCGGCCGCTGGCCTGCCAGTCGGCAAGCGCGTCGATCCGTTCCGTTGTTTCCCCGCAAGCCCGCAGCGCCGCCTTGTGCCGGCTGATGCAATAATGGCAGCCATTGATCTGCGACACGCGCAGCCGCACCAGTTCGAGCAGCGCCATTCCCAGTGACGAGCCATCGACGGTCTTTTCGCAGGACAGCAATTGGCCCAGCGCCGTCTCCGCCACGCCGCCGGCCAGCAGGCCGCCGCTCATGCCGCGTTCCGGAAGGGCAGGGCGTCGAGCGCTGCGATCCCCGGCCCGCCAATCTGCTGCATCAGCGAAGCGAGGTCGTAGAAAAATTCCTCCGCCACCATCAGCCCGTCGCGGAAGCGCACAAACACGGTGAACGGCTGCTCGATCTGCCTGCCGCTCGGCGCGATGCCGAGAAATTCACCGATATGCGCGCCCCGCCAGACCGCCTGCGCGACATAGACATCATCGCCCTGCCAGAAGCTGATCTGCCCCGGCGCGCGCTCCACGGTCACGTCAAAGGCCTGCCAATGCTGCCGGTAATGCGCCTCCGCCCCGGCATGGCCGGTCCAGGTCTGCTGCGTCGCATGGTCGTAAAATTCGCAATCCGGGTGCAGTGTCGCCAGCGTCCTCGCCAGATCATGCGCATTTTCGGCGGCCAGATGGCGCCCCAGCATCGGCAAATTGCTGCTCATATCATTCTCCTCTTGCGTGACCGGCTCATCGCTATATTATCAGAACCCTGATATATAATCATCAGAACACTGATGAATGTCAAGCCAAGAAAGGCAGCGCCATGGACAGTTCCGAAATTCCCGCGATAGGCGAGGGCAAGCGCGGCACCGACGGGCATATCGCCTATCTGCTGCGCCAGGCCTCGGCGGCGGTGCGGCAACGGCTGGAGCAGGGCTTTGCCGCGCACAAGATCACGCTGCCGCAATTTACCCTGTTGACCATGCTCAAAGCCTATCCCGGCCTGTCCGGCGCGGAGCTGGCGCGGCTCGCCATGCTGACGCCGCAGACGGTCAATGTGATCACTGCCAATCTGCTCAAGCGCGGCGCGATTCAGCGCGTCCGCTCGGGGGAAGACAAAAGAATCTTCGTGCTCAGCCTGACCGAACAGGCGCCCGCGATCTCTCCGCATGCCGCGCTATTGCCGATACCGTCGAGCGGCAATTGCTGGCCGGCACCGGCGCCGCCGACGAAGCGGTGATCCGCCGCTGGCTGGTGTCGGTGGCGCTGGCCGGAGACGGACAGGAATAGCGGGCGTTGACCGCTTTTTAACCATCCCCGCCTATCTTGGCAGCGGTCACAGACAGCGGGAGAGGCAAATGGCTTTGGTCAGCCAGCCATTCAGCGATGATATGCTGGACGCGCTTGCCGCGGCCTATCCGCTTGCCCCGCGCCATCTGCAGCACCGGATCGCCGACCATCCACTGCTCGAGCTCGACGCGCTGGCCGCACTCGCTCGCCGCCTGCGCCCGGAATCAATCGAATTCAACGCCGCCACCGACCTGCCGCTCGGCATAAGCAACGACGAGACGCCCTATACCGGCCTCGACGTGCACGAGACGATCAACCGAATCGAAAGCTGCGGCTCCTGGGTCTTGCTCAAGACCATCGACCAGGACCCGGCCTATGCCGAACTGATGCACGATGTGCTCGCCGCAATCGAACCGGTGGTCGAGCCGCGCACCGGCAAGATGATGCGGCTCGAGGGTTTTATCTTCATCTCCTCGCCGCGCGCGGTGACGCCGCTGCATTTTGACCCGGACTATAATATCCTGTTCCAGCGCGTGGCAGCAAGACGATGACCTTCTTCCCGCCCGGCGACCGGGAAATGATCAGCGACCGCTTCTTCGAGCAATATTTCAACGGTGGCCCGCGCAACCTGCCATGGCGGGAAGAATGGGCCGAGCGCGGCCAGCCGATCACCGTCACCCCGGGCGAGGCCATCTACGTGCCGATCCTCGGCCCGCACTGGGTCAAGGTCCATGACGAAGTCTCGGTCTCGCTATCGCTGACCTGGCGCAGCGAATGGAGCTTCCACCACGCCGACGCCTGCCGCTTCAACAGCCGCCTGCGCAGACTGGGCCTGCGCCCCTCCTCGCCGCAACTCTACCCGGCGGACAACCGCCTGAAAAGCTACAGCCAGCGCGCGATTGCGCGGGCGGAACGGATGATGGGGCGCGGGTAGGGGAGAGGCGCGGGGGTGAGGCAAAGAAATCCGTTCGCCCTGAGCCTGTCGAAGGGCCGGCGTCTATGAGGCGGGTTTGGTGTTCATCCCACCCATGCTTCGACAAGCTCAGCACGAACGGAGTGGTTGAGGCAAGAACAGGCGCATCCACCCACCCCCGTTCGTCCTGAGCCTGTCGAAGGACCCGGCACGAACCGGACAGGAGTATCTATTCCCCCTCCGCCTCGATCATCGCAAACAGTTCCGCCCCGGTCAGCATCTCGCTGTCCCCGGAAAAGCTGTAATAAGCCGGCTTCTCGTCGATAAACACCTGCCGCCGCAAGCTGAGATCGGCCTTGTCGGTCGCGTCGTCGAACAGCCCGGCGCAGACCATATGCTCGCCCGAACCCTTCAGGCGATAGAAGAGATGCGAGCCGCAATCCCCGCAAAAGGCCCGCTCCGCCCATTGCGACGAGCTGTAGACGGTCATCCGCTCCGCCCCGCCGATCAGCACATCCGTCCCGCAATCAATCTCGACAAACGGCCCGCCACCCCAGCGCCGGCACATCCGGCAATGACAGGCATCGACATGGCTGGCGGCCTGAGTGGAGGTGATGGTGATGGCGCCGCAAAGGCAGTGGCCCTGGCGTTGGGTTGGTTGGGGGGTGGTCATGGTTTTGCCTCCTTCCATTTTGGGCCCATAGGGATAAGCTCACTGCTCAGGTATTTGGCTTGAATTTCTTTAGTTTTTCGAATTCCTGCACATCATTTACGATGCCTATTAGAAATTCCACCCACTTTTCTGAATAAGTATAATCTCTATGTGCCGAATGGTAATGGCAGAATTCTTTTTTGCAATCCGCAGGATTCTTTGCTTTTGTTCGCGGTCGCGCACCATATTTTTTCCAAGCGAGCATATGATGGCGATTATTGAAGTTAGTTCCGGTGGCTTCCGAAACGCGCTGCATCACTACGCTTGGTTTATGAGGCCAAAGATCATCGCCAACCACTTGTTTGGTCAACACAGTTGTAACGTTTTCAGATGACTTGTTATTCTCGGTGAAAACAATATTGGATTCGCCTTTTGAGGCCTTTTCAAAGGCATAATTCACTTTAAATTTGTAACTGATCCCTTCCTTCCCGGTCTCACCGACCGACTCCGATATGGAATTGTCAATGGCCTCAATTTCCGGACTCGTATCGTATTTGTGCAATTGCGCCAGATCGTCAGTGTTCATTTTTCCGAACTGGAGTGAGACTGAGAGGACGTCCTTGAGGCCGAGCATTTCGCCAAATAGCTCTCGTATGGCTCGATCAAAGTTGAGACAATTCGATTGAAATAGACTCCAAAAATTCCTTCCAATTGAATTGAGGATTTTGTGTTCTACTTCGTCTCGCAGTGTTTTAATCGCGATTAAGTTTTAATGGTGTCTTGGTTCAGAGGACAGTCGTCTCGAGCAATCATTTGACTCAACAGAAGGCTGTTACCATGTTCATCAATGACTGATATTTCTTGCCTCTCATAGAATTCGTGTAACAAGTATGTCCAAGCAATTTGGCTCAGCACCGGAAACGTTTCGATGTTGAACAACAAAGCTGGATTGTTGAAAAGTTGCACCGCAGCTATCATCGCTTCTCGTGATCTGAACAACCTTTCGTCGCCAATAGGTGAAAGTCCAGTTTTAAGATCTACTAGGGATTTCTCGTATTTGAACCGTGCAATTTCGTGATCTGTCGAAGGTTCATCATTCCAATCAGATGAACCAGCTAAGCGACCGAAATTTACCGTCGGTTTACGACCGATGTTGATTAAGTGATGAACATCCTGATTTTTTCACCATCAGCAATCAAACGTTTCGCAATACGTCTTTCTCGGTCCGTCAGAGCTGGAGTTTTCATTTTCGTTTCATCAATCTACACGCCAATTCTTGCTCTCCCCATCGTGTGGCAAAACTGTCTGAGATTTCGAACCAGCTCCCATCATTGCCGGTTCCATGATTTGCACCCATACAGGAACATTGGCACTCATGGCCTTTGGCTTTCATACAAGCATCTGCACATTTTTCTTGTTCTCGATAAGGTTGAATTACGTACAGCTTCCCATATTTCAAAAGTGCGCGTTGGACAAAATCGTTGAACCAAGCTTTGGGTATTTCCCAATGCTTTGCAGAGGAGAACCATGTTGGACTGTTCTTTTTCTCTCCCCTTAACCAAGACCGATTGTCGTTGGAGTATGGTAACCGGATTCGTGGTGATTGTCCTTTTCCACCCCGCCTAATAACAACTGGTATCGTTTGTTGATTCCAAATCGTTTTCAATTTCTCTTGATCCAGTGACATAGTTAAGCTGTATCACAAAATTCCGTCTATTGTTAAATTAAACTATCTCTGTTCTTGATAAGTTCCGAAACATCATCATCGCTTCGATAGCCTTTGCTGCACAAATGGATCGTTTTCACTGGCCTCTACCTCAGCGAGATATTGAGCATCGGCTTCTGCCAAGCTTGCAAACCTCGTAGTTTCAGGGCTGCGTAGTGTTCCAATTACATACGCTCTGTCAGCTATTGTAGCACCATCTCTCAAAATGACTTCCGTTAGTGTGACTCCTTGCGCAGTTCGCAAAATATTTCGTTCAGTGCTCATTTCTAAAATTCCTATTATACTGCCCGCTGATGATCAGCGTTTTCAAGATCTAGATACAATCTACAGAGTATCCCTCACAACCCCAACTCCTTTGCAATCATCCCCTCCCCAAAATAAGCCCGCTCGCAAATTATCCTATCCGTCCCCGGCGCAAACTCGAAACTCGCCGCCATCCGCACGCGGAAACTCTTGCCGGTCGGCTCGATCACCCGCTCGCCGATGGTCAGCGGGCCGAGATGGGTGCCGGTCAGCCAGAATTCGACCAGCACGACATGCTCGCCCGCCGCGCCGATCGCGATCACTTCATTGGCCTGGTCGGGGAAGGCGTGCGCGACATGGCGAAATAGGCGCGCACCGCTTCCTCGCCGTCAAACACGGTGCCATTGCCGTATAATTCATAGCGCGGATGCGCGAACGTATCGATCACCGCATCCCATTCATGGGTGATCTCCAACGCCATATGATCGCGCACGACCTGCAGCCGCGATTGTTCCAGGTCGGTCATATTTTCGCTCTCCCTTTTTGTTGGCGGGAGTGTCGCGCAGCGGGGAGGGGAATGCAATGCTCGTCATCCTGAACTTGTTTACCTTCGGTGGCCTGTGGCTCAGGACCCCGTCCGGCAAGCGCGCAGTCGAGGGAGGTCCTGAAACGAGTTCAGGATGACGAAGGGGGACGCACATTGGTCATCCTGAGCCACGGATCAATGTGGCCAACTTGTGTCGGGACTCGAGGAACAATTCCAGCCCCTCCTCTTCAGAGGAGGGGATTCAGGGGTGGTGGCGATGCGTCAGCATCGCTCGCGTCAGCGGACAGGGGGGGCGGCGGTTGATATCTCTGATTGTGGGGAATTGTGCTTTGTCTTGAGACACACCACCTACCTTCTAAAAGGAGGGGCTTAACACGGGTAATACCCATCCAAAAATCCGCTTTCCTACATCACCCCATATATGCCTTAATCCCCGCCATGTCCTACTCC
>NZ_PYIA01000057.1:0-597 GCF_013265645.1 Sphingopyxis sp. BSNA05
AGCGAAGCAATCCAGTGCGGCGCGCGGGGCACTAGATTGCCGCGTCGCTGCGCTCCTCGCAATGACGGGGGCAAATAATGCCAACAGGATTAGTAGCCCTACTCGACGACGTCGCAGCCATTGCGAAAGTCGCTGCCGCGTCGATTGACGATATCGGTGTCGCCGCAACGCGTGCCGGCACGAAATCCGCTGGTGTGGTGATCGACGATGCGGCGGTTACGCGACCTATGTCACCGGTTTTGATCCGTCGCGCGAATTGCCGATGATCTGGAAAATCACCAAGGGATCGTTCAAGAACAAACTGGTCTTTTTGCTACCCGCAGCGGTCCTATTGGGGCAATTTGCGCCCTTTTTGATACCGATCATCCTCATTTTCGGCGGATTGTTCCTCTGTTACGAAGCGGCCGAGAAGGTCCTGGAATTTTTCCACGTCGACGAGTCCACAAAGCATGAGCAGCCCGCGATTATCGAGGGGCCGGGGCGCGAGAAAGAGATGGTCTCGGGCGCGATCCGTACCGACCTGATCCTGTCCGGCGAGATCATGGCTATCGCGCTGTCCGAACTGACCGACCAGGTCTGGTGGGAACAGGCGATCAT